>NZ_DASUBE010000103.1:0-8079 GCF_035763405.1 Edaphobacter sp. | reverse complement strand
TCGCTGCACATGACGATCCAGACCGCAGTGCTGATTGAGACCATGGTTGCCCTGGGCGCGGACGTGCGCTGGGCAAGTTGCAATATCTTCTCGACGCAGGACCATGCAGCAGCAGCGATTGCCGCGGCCGGCGTGCCGGTCTTTGCGTGGAAGGGCGAGACTCTTGAAGAGTACTGGTGGTGCACCGATCAGGCGCTGCGCCACAAAGGCGGACTAGGCCCGCAGATCGTCATCGACGATGGCGGAGACGTGACCTTGTTAATCCACAAGGGCGTCGAGCTGGAAAAGGGCGACGGCTGGGTGAATACACCCTCCGGCAATCAGGAAGAGCAGGTCATCAAGAACCTGCTCAAGAAGATCCACGCCGAAGACGCGACCTACTTCACGAAGCTGGCGAAGGAGTGGAAGGGCGTCGCCGAGGAGACGACGACCGGCGTTCACCGCCTCTACAAGATGATGGAGCAGGGCAAGCTGCTGGTGCCCGCAATCAACGTGAACGATTCCGTGACCAAGAGCAAGTTCGACAACCTCTACGGCTGCCGCGAGTCGCTGGTGGACGGCATCAAGCGCGCGACCGACGTCATGGTGGCCGGAAAGATCGCCGTCGTCTGCGGGTATGGCGACGTGGGCAAGGGCTCGGCCGCTTCTCTGCGCGGAATGGGCGCGCGTGTCGTCGTCACCGAGATCGACCCGATCAACGCGCTGCAGGCCGCGATGGAAGGCTACGAAGTCACCACGCTCGAAGAGACGCTGGGGCGAGGTGACATCTACGTCACCTGCACCGGCAACGTAGACATCATCACCTTCGAGCACATGAAGCTGATGAAGGATCAGGCCATCGTCTGCAACATCGGCCACTTCGACAACGAAATCCAGATGGACCAGTTGAACGCAGCCAAAGACGTGAAGAAACTCAACATCAAGCCGCAAGTCGACAAGTACACCTTCCCCAACGGCAACAGCATCTTCGTGCTGGCCGAAGGACGGCTGGTGAACCTGGGTTGCGCGACCGGTCATCCAAGCTTCGTGATGTCGTCGAGCTTCTCGAACCAGACGCTCGCTGCGCTGGACCTCTGGAAGAACAAGGACACCTACAAGCCCGGCGTCTACATCCTGCCCAAGAAGCTGGACGAGGAAGTCGCGCGTCTACACCTCGAAAAGATCGGCGTGAAGCTGACGACGCTTTCGCCGAAGCAAGCCGAGTATCTCGGCGTGCAGGTGGAAGGGCCCTACAAGGCGGAGCAGTACCGGTACTAAAAGCACCGGGCAGAAAAATACGGGCCGCGGAGATGCCCTCTCCGCGGCCCTTTCGTTTTCAATCTCGCCTCATCGACCCATGAGGGGACGCCGCATTATCCACGCTGATGACGGGCGTTGTGCTTGTCCTTGTAAATCCTGCGGGACTCCTGGTTCTGCTGGCGGTGCAGTGTCTTGCGGTCCTGTTTGGTCAGGTGGCCGTTGTCCTGGGCACGCATGTTGTGTTCTTCCTTATTGATGGCCGACTCCTGCTTCTCCAGGTGAGAAGTCTCGCCGGCGGTGAGTTGGCCGCTCTTGACGCCCTGACCGATGCGGTCTTGCTGGTTTTCCTTGCGCTGGTTGATGTCGTAGTCGTGACGGGCGGGCGTAGCCGTAGGCGCGGCGGTTGTCGTGGCCTGCGCAACGATCGCAACCGGCGCAAATGTGAGTGAAGCGATGAGGGCGAGTTTGGTGAAATTCATGTGAAGGCTCCTTTTGTTTTTTGGCAACCGCCTGAATGCTGCCTGCTGCCGCTTACGGTTCAGATAGACACAGACGTTCTGGCCGTGTTGCGGTGCTCTGGAGTTTTTAATTTTTGCGAAACACCGCGACATTCGCTATTTTTTAGGGTCTGCGGCACACATTCGCAGATGCGCTGCCCTAAAAGTTGCAGAGACCTGACACGTTGCGAGACGACTCAGGCGGGATTGTCGTAGTCGTCGGCGGTGATGACCTGTACGCCGGGGATGGAGGCAAGCGGCTGGTCGATCAAGATGAGCGTGCGCGCTGCGGTGCTGGGATAGGTCATCCGCGCGCCAGTGTAACTAGCTACAGCGGTGCTGACAGGAACCGCGCCCGCGGGCAGCACGACAAGCGTGTAGGTGCCCGACGGAATATTCCGGTAGCCGGTATTGGTACCGAAGGCCACATTGGTCAGGATGGGGTTGACCGTAACGAGCGCGTGTCCGGAGGGAACCATGTAGACATCGACCGGGCCGGCGCGCGTCGCCTCGTCGAGAAAGCGCAGCGAAGTCTGCCCTGCTGGCGCGGGCTGGTTCTGGTCTTTGAGCGTGAACTGCTGGAGGCTCCCCGCGGTGTTGCGAATCAAGACCGTGTACTGACTGGCCGCCGCCAGGGTGGGTTTGTCGCAAGAGAGAATCTGGCGCGTGCCGGCCGTCGCGGCGGACAACGTGTATGCGCCGGGGACCATAGGCACGTAAGAGGTGACATCGCCAAAGCCAAGGTTGTAAGCCACTCCGTCTGTGCCTTGGTAGAGGTCGATACCGGGAGCGTCGGGCGAGGCGTCGATGACGCGCACCTGTGCCGTAGACGCGGGGTTGACCATCGCCTGGCAGCCCGTCAGCATGGCGAGGAGACTCACGACCGCGGCAACGCGGGCCATTGCAACAGAGCGATGACGTAAAGGAAAGAACATGGGCCGTCCGTCCCGGTTCTGCGTCTTATTCTTAAGAAGATGCAGCGGCCTTAAGATGAGACAGATACTGCTATGAACCACTTTAACCGATTCGCAGAGTCACGACAGCCGCTGGGCAGGGTAACGAAAGTTGTACTCCCCATAGCACTGTTGGCTGCCGGAATGTTTGCGAGCGGACAAACGTTGAGCCCCGCTATACCCGCTGCCGTTACCCCTGTGCACGTGGGCGTGCAGGCCATTACCGGCCAGAGCGCAAATCCACAGGGAAGCGCCGCGCCTGCCCACAAGAAAAACTACGAGTTCACCGTGAAGGATGGCGATTGGCAGGACACCGGCGTGGTGCTTGCGGCCGGAGAAAAGCTGCACTTTGCGGCCACCGGCAGCACGAACCTGGAGGACGGGCGCACACTCGACCCCGATGGCGCGGCGCGCGGATGGCGCGACCTGTTGCGGCAGTTCCCGCTCAACAGCGCCAACACCGGCGCACTGGTGGGGCGTGTCGGCGACCTTGGCGCTTCCGTCCCCTTCCTGGTTGGCAAAGACAACGATCTGGTGGTTCCCGCAAGCGGCAAACTGTTTCTGCGGATGAACCTGAGCAGCGACTTGACCGCGACAGGAAGCTTCAAAGTGAAGCTGACGTTTGAAGCAGAGGCAAAGGCGAAGGCCGTGGCAGCGCCCCCGGTCGTAAGCACTCTGGTCTCGCCCGCAACCTTTGCGGACATTCCGCGCCGCGTCTCCGACAATGAAGGCCATGAGGGTGACATGGTGAACTACGGTCTCATCGGCACCGAGGACCAGGTGCAGGCGGCATTCAAGGCGGCAGGATGGGTTCCCGTGGATAAATCAGTGGGCGATGCGGTGCTGCATGGAATTCTCTCGACGATGAGCCATGAAGCGTACACCGAGATGCCAATGAGCACACTCTACCTATTCGGTCGCCCGCAGGACCTCTCGTTCGCGCGCGGCGATCCGTTGAAGGTCGCCGCCGAGCGCCACCATCTGCGCGTATGGAAGACGGACAAGACCATCAATAACAAGCCTCTCTGGGTCGGTTCCGCCACGCACGACGTCGGCTTCGAGCGCGATCAGCGCAACGGTGGCGTGACCCACAAGATCGACCCGGAGATCGATAAAGAGCGCGACTTCCTCTTGCAGAGCTTCGAGGCTGCAGGCGTATTTTCGAGCGCAGCCTATGTCACACCCGAAGACCCGATGCTCAAAGCAAACACGGCCACCGGAGGCAGCTTCTACTCCGATGGCCGCATCGTTGTCATGGAACTGAAATAGCCCGTCTTACTTCTTGGGTTTGCTGGCGATGATCTGGCCCTTGATCTTGTTGTACGTCGCCTGCGGGATAATGCCCCGCGTGACAAGCTGGTTCTTGGCGGTGTACGGACGGCCCGCAATAATCCTAGAAGCATACGCATCGCCGATGCCGTTGAATGCCTTGAGCTGGTCAGCCGTGGCCGTGTTGATGTCGAGCGGCGCGGATGAGGACGCCGACGCAGCAGGCTTGGCGGCAGGTTTGGCCGCGTGCTTGGCCTGGGCAGCCGACAGCACCGGTACAGACGCGAAGAGAAGAGCAGCGGCTAACAGTTTGTGACGAAGGTTGCGCATAGATGTAGTCTCCGTGGTGAAGCGGATGAACTTCATGCGAAAGACTACGAGAGCGCGCCCGGTGCGTCAACACGCAAGCCCTTCGAGACCAGTTGACTTCCGCCCGCCTGAACGCTAATCTTGAAGCTAGAGATGAGCTTTCAGGGCTTCCATCACGGGCATCATCACCATCATGCAACCTGCGTGTTGGCGGCTGTGTCCGGCGTAGCGAAGTAACGAACGCTTACAAAGGATTGGAAAGGCCCGCTGACGCGCACACCGCGAGCGGGCCTTTTCTCTTGCTCGCGGTCTCGTCACAGCCTACCGAAGCAAATGGAGAACAGAACATGGCAGATGTAACGATTGACTTTGAAAAGATGGATGGCCTGGTCCCGGGAATGGTCCAGGATGCGAAGACGGGCGAAATGCTGATGCTCGGCTTTCTGAACGAAACCAGTTACCGTAAAACGCTCGAAACCGGCTTCGTCACCTTCTGGAGCCGCACGCGCCAGAAGCTATGGATGAAGGGCGAGACCAGCGGCAACCGCCTGCGCGTCGTCTCTGCTTCGACCGACTGCGACAACGACGCGCTGCTCTTCAAAGTCGAAGTCGAAGGCGACGGGCTGGTGTGCCACGAAGGCACCGTAAGCTGCTTTACCAAACCGATTCAAGTGACGGGAGAGACGAAGTAATGGCCGACGCAAAGAAATTGAAGCTGGGAATTCCCAAGGGCAGCCTGCAGGACGCAACCATTGCGCTATTCGAACGCGCGGGCTGGCGCATCTTCGCCAACGGACGCAGCTATTTTCCAACCATCGACGATACCGAGATCGAGTGCATGTTGGTCCGCGCGCAGGAGATGGCGCGCTATGTCGAACACGGCGCGCTGGACGCCGGCCTCACCGGCAACGACTGGGTGCTTGAAAACCAGACCGACGTCGAGTATGTCACTAGCCTCACCTACTCGAAGCAGAGCCGCCAGAAGGTGCGCTGGGTGCTCGCCGTGCCCGAAGACTCGCCGTTCCAGAAGCCCGAAGACCTCGCAGGCAAGACCATCGCCACCGAACTGGTCGAGTTCACCAAACGATACTTCGCCGGGAAGAAGATTCCGGTAACAGTTGAGTTTAGCTGGGGGGCAACCGAAGTGAAGCCTCCGACACTGGCCGACGCCATCGTCGAGGTGACGGAGACAGGTTCCTCGCTGAAGGCCAACCGGCTGCGCATCATCGAGACGCTGATGGAGAGCGAGACGCAGCTTATCGCCAACAAAACCGCCTTCAAAGATGCGTGGAAGCGCAACAAGATCGAGAACATCGCACTGATGCTGAACGCCGCCATCGCCGCACAAGGTCGCGTCGGGCTGATGCTGAATGCTCCGAAGGCCACACTCGACTCCATCCTCGGCGTGCTGCCCGCGCTGAACTCGCCGACGATCTCGCAGTTGAGCGATCCCGGCTGGGTTGCGCTCAACACCATCCTCGACGAGTCGCTGGTGCGCGATGTCATCCCCAGGCTGAAGGCCGCAGGCGCAACGGGAATCGTCGAGTATCCACTGAGCAAAGTCGTTGTGTAATGCAGCTATGAGCCATGAGAGTCTTTGGCTAAGAGCTGTCTTTGGAGTTCGTTGATGAAGCTGGTGAAGACATTCGGCCGCGGCGCAAAGGCCGCGGAGGCAATGATCGAGACGCTGGAGCGGCGCGGCGCCGTGAACACGGCCCGCGTCGAGCCGGTGGTGCGCAAGATTCTTGCCGGCGTGCGCAAAGGCGGCGACGGTGCGCTGCGAAGATATGCCGCGCAGTTCGATGGGTTGACGAAGGCGCAACCGCTCGCGGTCTCGCGCGAAGAGATGCGCGCGGCGTGGGAAGCCACAGCACCCGAGTTGCAGGCCGCAATGATGGTGGCGCGCGGCAACATTCTCGCGTTCGCCGAGGCGCAGTTGCCGAAGCAGTGGAGCTTCGCACCCGCAGACGGAGTGCAGACGGGGCAGATCGTCCGCCCGTTGGGAAGCGTCGGCTGCTACGTGCCCGGAGGACGTTATCCGTTGCCCTCGACCCTGCTGATGACCGTGACACCGGCACAGGTTGCCGGTGTCGAACGCATCGTTGTGTGCTCTCCAAAACCCGCGACAGAGACCCTGGCTGCCGCGTGGCTCGCTGGCGTCACCGAATTCTATCGTGTGGGCGGCGCGCAGGCGATCGCGGCCATGGCATACGGAACTCCAGCCATCGCGCGCGTGGACAAGATTGTCGGACCAGGCAACCTCTTCGTTACCGCTGCCAAGGTGATGGTCTCAAGTGAATGCGGCATCGACATGCCCGCCGGGCCAACGGAGATCGTCGTCACCAGCGAGACCGGCAGCGCAGCAGGCATCGCAGCCGACCTCGTCGCGCAGGCGGAGCACGATCCTGAGGCGCTCGCCGTGCTCATCACCAGCAATGAAGCTCTGGCCAACGCCGTACTCGCAGAAGTCAAAGCGCAGGCGAAGAACAATACCGTTGCGAAGAAATCGCTGGCTGCGCAGGGTGCAATCTTTGTCACCAAAACAGTTGCGGAGGCGCGTGAACTCACCAACCGGCTCGCTCCGGAGCACCTGACCGTTGATTCGTCCGCGGACCTGAAATGGGTACGAAACGCAGGCAGCGTCTTCGTAGGCGACTACGCGCCGCAGTCGATGGGCGATTATGTCTCCGGCCCGAACCACGTGCTGCCCACAGGCCGCGTGGGCCGCGTGCGCGGCGGCCTCAGCGTGATGGACTATGTGAAAGTCATCACTGTGCAGGAGTACACGCGCACCGGGCTGAAGAAGATCGGACCACATGCGATTGCCCTGGCCGAAGCCGAGGGACTGACTGCCCACGCTGCCAGCGTGCGGGTGAGGATGCGATGAGCGCAACCACAACAGCTACGAATACGATCAAGGCGCGGCGGTTGGTCGTCGAGATGCCGGAGTATCACCCTCCGCTCGCCGAGCGTACCGCCCTGCGCCTCGACTTCAACGAAAACACCTTCGGCCCCTCGCCGCGCGTGATGGAGCAGTTGCAGAAGGTCACGGCAGAGGGTCTGACGAAGTATCCCGAGCGCGAAGGCATCGAGCGCGTCGTCGCCCGGCACTTCGGCCTCGCGCCTGCGCAGGTCTTGCTGACCAACGGCGTCGATGAAGCCATCCACCTGATGTGCTGCGCGTTTCTCGAAGCCGACGACGAGGCGCTCATCTGCACGCCGTCGTTCTTCATGTATGACGTCAGCATCCAGATGATGACGCCGCACCTGCGCAAAGTGCAGGCAGGGCCAACGCTCGAGTTTCCCTTCGACCGCTTCATGTCCGCAATTACGGAGCGGACAAAGCTGATCATCGTTGCCTCACCCAACAACCCGACCGGCGCGACTGTCAGCCGCGAGCACCTGCTGGCCATTGCGAAGGCCGCTCCGCAGGCGGTGCTTATGGTCGATGAGGCGTACTACCACTTCCACGGCGAGTCCGTCATGGCCGACCTCGCCGCGACGACGAACCTGATTGTGACGCGCACCTTCTCGAAGGCTTACGGTCTCGCCAACCTGCGCATCGGAATGCTCGCCGGGAATGCGGAGTTGGTGAAGTACCTGCGCAAGGTCAGTTCGCCCTACAACGTCAATGGCGTGGCTCTCGACTGCCTGCCCGTCGCACTGGCCGATGAAGATTATCTCCAGTGGTATATCGAACAGGTGCGCGTAGGCCGCGACCGCATGATGGCTGGGCTGCGAGAGCTGGACGTGCCGTTCTTTCCCAGTGCTGCAAACTTCGTGCTGATGAACATTGGCCCGAAGCACAAGGA
>NZ_DASUBE010000102.1:0-28930 GCF_035763405.1 Edaphobacter sp. | reverse complement strand
ACGGACATAGTGAATTTCCTTATTGCAGAAAACGCAGATTCCCTTCGGGAATGACAACAGAAAAAAGAGGAATGACAACAAGAAGGTGACGATTAGCTGTTGGTGCGTTTGCGGGTCTGGGTGCTGCGGCTGCGGTTGTTGGAGATGCGCTTTGCTCCGCCGAGCAGCATCAGGAGCAGGGCCTTCTGGGCGTGCATGCGGTTTTCGGCCTGGTCGAAGACGACGGATTGCGGACCGTCGAGCACAGCGTCGGTGACTTCGGCGTTGCGGTGCGCGGGGAGGCAGTGCATGAAGACGGCGTCCTGTTGCGCGTGGGCCATCAGGGCTTCGTTGACCTGGTAGGGCTTGAAGATGGGGGCGCGCTTGGTGGCCTCGTGCTCGAAGCCCATGCTGGTGCAGACGTCGGTGTAGATGGCGTCGGCTCCGGTGACAGCCTTGACGGGATCGTGCAGGAGCGTGATGCTGCCGCCGGTGGTCTCGGCGATCTCGATGGCCTTGTGGATGATTTCGAGTTTGGGCGCGAAGCCCTTCGGCGAAGCGATGGTGCAGTGCGCGCCGAGCTGCGCGGCGGTGAGCATGAGCGAGTGGCAGACGTTGTTGCCGTCGCCGACGTAGGTGAAGCGCAGACCTGCGGCGGAGCCGAAGCGTTCTTCGATGGTGAAGAAGTCGGCGATGGCCTGGCAGGGGTGTTCGAGGTTGGAGAGTGCGTTGATGACGGGGACGCGGGAGCCGGCGGCCATCTCGGTGATGGTCTCGTGCGCGTAGGTGCGGAGGACGATGATGCTCATCCAGCGTTCGAGGTTGCGGGCCATGTCGGCGAGGGATTCGCGTTCGCCGAGCGGCGACTGGGTCTGGTCGACGAAGATGGCGTTGCCGCCGAGCGTGTTGATGGCGGTCTCGAAGGTGAGGCGTGTGCGCAGCGAGGCTTTCTCGAAGAACATCACCATCTGCTTGGCGTCGAGCGCGTGGCGGAAATCTTCAGGGTGCGACTTGACGGAGTGGGCCAGCTCCATGATGGCGGCCATCTCCTGCACGGTGAGGTCGGCGATGGAGCAGAGGTCGCGTCCGTTCAGGCGCTTGGCGGCTTCGGTGAAGGCGGTGTCGGACTGGATGCCGAGCGTTGCCTTGGGCTTGGGGGCGGGCATCTCTTCGGGCGCGATCTCCGCCGGTTTCATGATTAAGGTCTTGCTACCCATGAGCTTTTTCTCCTGCGGGGGCCGCACCGCTCAGTACGGCGCCGGCTTTCAGAATTTCGTCGAGCGCGGTGATGGTGATTTCGACGTGCTTGCGCTCCAGAATGTACGGCGGCAGGAAACGCAGCACGGTGTCGCTGGTGCGGTTGATGATGATGCGGCGCTCCATCATCTCGGCGGCTACGTGCTTGGCGAGGTCTGCCGAGTTGAGTTCGATGCCGAGCATGAGGCCCAGGCCGCGCACGTCGGTGATGCAGTCGTGGCGCCTGGCGAGGTCTTGAAGTTTCGTCTTGAAGAACTGACCGACTTCTTCGACGTGCGCGAGGATGTTTTCTTTCTTGAGCGTGTCGATGACGGTGATAGCTACGGCGCAGGCGAGCGGGCCGCCGCCGAAGGTGGTGCCGTGCGTGCCGGGTGTGAAGGCTTGTGCGGACTCGTTGGTGCAGAGCATGGCGCCCATGGGGATTCCGCCCGCGATGGGCTTGGCGATGGCGGTGACGTCGGGCTGGATGTCGTAGTGCTGGTAGGCGAACCACTTGCCGGTGCGTCCGAGGCCGCACTGGATTTCGTCGGCGAGCAGGAGCGCGCCGGTGGAGTCGCAGAGTTCGCGCGCGGCACGGAAGAACTCGGGCGAGATGAGGTGGATACCGCCTTCACCCTGCACGGGCTCGATACAGATGCCGCAGACTTCGTTGGAGAATTTGGCGCGCAGGTCAGCCACGTCGTTAAATTGCACGAACTCGACGTTGGGCATGACGGGGCCGAACGGCTCGCGGTACTTTGCCTTGGCTGTAGTGGCGACCGAGCCCATGGTGCGACCGTGGAAGCTGTGATCGAGCGCGAGGAATCTGGTGCCGATGGTGCGGCCGCCTGCGCGCAGGCGTGTGGCGTTGGCGCGCGCGAGCTTCAGCGAAGCTTCCCACGCTTCTGTGCCGCTGTTGCAGAGGAAGACGCGGTCGAGGCCGCTGATCTCGGTGAGGCGGAGCGCGAGGTTGGCGGTGTGCTCGTGATAGAAGAGGTTCGAGGTGTGGAGCAGTTGCGTGCTCTGGCGGCGGATGGCTTCTTCGACTGCCGGATGAGCGTAGCCGAGCGCGGAGACGCCGATGCCGCTGAGCAGGTCGAGGAAGTCGTTGCCGTTTTCGTCGCGCAGATAGACGCCCTTGCCACTGACGAAGAGATAAGGATTGCGCTCGTAGGTCTGGACGAGCAGTTTGTTTTCGGCAGCCTGAATGGATTCGAGCTTCATGCGACCATCACCTCCGTTCCGTCGTTCACCCGGGTGGAGCAGAGGTCGGGCAAGAGCCAGGCGGCCTCCGCAGGAAGAATGCGTACACGTTTGACGCCGTGAGTCAGGGCCTCGCGGCAGGCGTTGAGTTTGGGCAACATGCCGCCGGAGATGATCTGCTGCTTTTCCAGGGCGGGAATCTGGGCGAGGGTGAGCCAACGCATGACGTTGCCGTCCGCGCCTTTGACGCCGGGGACGTCGGTGAGGAAGACGAGCGCGTCGGCGTGCGTGGAGACGGCGCAGGCGGCGGCCATCTCGTCTGCGTTGATGTTGTAGTACTCGCCGTCGAAGCCGAGGGCGATGGAGGAGATGACCGGCACGGCGTTCATGGTCCAGATGGCTTCGAGCCAGCGCGGGTCGGAGGCGGCGATCTCGCCGACGAAGCCGAGGTCGGGGTTGGTCTTCTTTTTGCGCGCGCGGAAGACGTGGCCGTCTCCGCCGGAGAGGCCGACGGCGGCCTGGCCGTGCGAGCCCACGGCTGCGACAAGCGCCTTGTTGACGCGGCCAGCGAGCACCATCAGCGCGGCGTCGCGGGTTTCGGCGTCGGTGATGCGCAGGCCGGAGATGAACTCGCTCTTCTTGCCCATCTGAGCAAGGGTGCGGGTGAGCTGCACGCCGCCGCCGTGGACGACCGCGACCTGGTTGCCGTCGGCGACGAGGTCCGCGATGGCCTTGCCGCAGGCGTGCAGCAGATCTTTGTTCTCCAGCGCGGCGCCGCCTAGTTTGACAACAAATCTCACAGCAGGCCCTCCTGTTCAGTCCATCCGCACATCACGTTGAGGTTTTGTACTGCCTGCCCGGCTGCGCCTTTTAATAGGTTGTCGAGGCACGAGACCAGGATGAGACGCCTGCTGTCCTTTGCCAGCGCGAAACCAACGTCGCAATGGTTGGTGCGGACGATGTGTTGAATCTGCGGCAGGTGCGGCGTGGGGTGCAGCCGCACCATCGGGCTGTTCTTGTAGAAGTCGTGCATGACCTTGGTGATGGCTTCTGCGGTCATCGGAGCCTTGAGGCGCGTGTAGATGGTCGAGAGGATGCCGCGCGGAATCGGCAGAAGATGTGGCGTGAACTGGATTTGATCGGGCGCGAGGTGGAGTTGCTCGAAGAGTTCGCCCGTATGGCGGTGGCCGAAGACGTTATAGGCGGAGAAGTTGTCTGCGGCGTACATGAAGTGCGTCTTGGCGGTCGCGGCTTTGCCCGCTCCGCTGACGCCGGATTTGGAGTCGCAGATGATCTCGTGGCTGAGGTCGAGGAGGCCGGCCTGCACCAGCGGCGCGAGTGCGAGGATGACGGACGTGGGATAGCAGCCGGGGTTGGCTACGAGGCGCGCGCTGCGAATCTCGGCGCGGTGGAGTTCGGGGCAGCCGTAGACGGCTTCGGCTTGCAGCTTCGCGGCGAGTGCGGGGTCGGCGTCGGTCAGTTTGTAGACAGCGTGATTGCCGGCTTCCTTGAGACGCCATGCGCCGCTGAGGTCGATGACCCGGATGCCGCGCGCGAGCGCCTCGGGCGCCCACTCGCGCGATTGCTCGTGCGGTGTGGCCATGAAGAGAAACTCGATGCCGGAGTCCGTGAGGAAGTCCCAGTCAAAGGGATGGATTTTGTGCGATTGCACGGTGCCGGGCACACCGAACTGCGGGTGAAGTTCTTCAAGATATGTTGTCGTGCCGGAGTCGCCGGAGCGCCCGAGAAAACAGGGAAGCGCGCCGGTGAGACGCGGGTGTTGCAGCAAGAGGCGCGCAAGTTCGCCGCCCGCGTAGCCGCTGACTCCGATGACGGCAGTGCGCGGTGCGCGGGCCTCGTATTCGCCAGCCGGTTTGGTGGTGGTCTCCACGTCGCTTTCCATCTCCAGATTAGCCAAGGTAGCCTTCAATCCGCGTCTTCAATACGCCTGCCTGTTGCTGGTCGGGACAGATGATGAGGACGGTGTCGTCGCCGGCGAGGGTCCCGATGACCTCAGGCCAGTCTTCGTAGTCGATGCCTGCGGCGATGGGCTGCGCGCCGCCGGTGGTGGTTACTAAGACCAGAAGGTTCTGCGCCTGCTTCACCTTGAGGCCGAAGCTTTCAAGCACTTCGCGGATCTCGGGCAGGGAGTCTTCATCCCCGTCTTCTTCGCTCGGCAGCGAGTAGCCGCCGGGGCCTTTGGAGAGCCGCAGCTCGTGGATGTCGCGCGAGAGCGTTGCCTGGGTGACGTGGAATCCGCGACCGGCAAGCTTGCGCCGCAGCTCGTCCTGGCTGGCCACTGGCGTCTTCTGGAGTAAGTCCCGGATAACAGTATGACGCTGCTGTTTCATGAATACGTTTGACCTGTTTTATCGCAATCGGTCTTCACTGGTGTAAAAATAAAGACACCGCAAAATTTAAGAATAGCCCGAAAAATCACTATGCATAAATATACAATTTTGATGTATATTTATGCAAGCGGCATGAGTGAACTGTATCGCATTCTCCCAAGGAAGGAAAATCGGACTAAGCTTTGACGCTTCGTTCGAGTATAGTGAAGCATGGACTGGTCTCTGGCAAATTCCCTGAACGCGAAGCCATCGGTGTCTTCGAGCACCCTGCGGTCCCTTGTGGATGCGCGCTTCGAACATGACTCCTGCGGTGTTGGATTTGTGGCTTCGGTCGATGCTACGCCCTCCCATGACATTTTGAAGAAGGCCCTGACGGCGCTGGCGCGGCTGGAACATCGCGGCGCGACTGCTGCTGACGGCAAGAGCAGCGACGGCGTTGGCATTCTGGCCGCCGTGCCTCGCGCACTGCTGTTGCGCGAGACTGGAATTGCGCTGGATGATGCGCGTCTGCTGGGCGTTGGCATGTTGCTGCTGCCGGTGGAAGAGACGCGCGCCGAGGCTCTGCTGGAGCGGTGTCTGCTCTCGCATGATCTGGAGGTGTTGGGCTGGCGCGATGTTCCGGTGCGCACGGAGTTCCTGGGCGAGATGGCCCTGAGCACGATGCCGAAGATCCGGCAAGTGCTGGTCGCGGATTCGGCCAATGGCGAGCCGGACACGATGGAGCGGAGGCTCTATCTGGCGCGGAAGCAGTTTGAGCGTGCGCATGAGCGGGGAGATGTGACGGGCAATATCTGCTCGTTGTCCACCCAGACCATCGTTTACAAAGCGATGTGCGCGGGAAATTTTCTGGCGGAGTTTTATCCGGACCTTGCTTCGGAAGAATATGCAACGCCGTTTGCGATCTTTCACCAGCGATATGCGACCAATACGCTGCCGACATGGCACCGGGCGCAGCCGCTCCGTACGCTGGGGCACAACGGCGAGATCAATACCGTGTGGGGCAATCGCGCGCGCATGGCCGCCCGCGATTCAACCCTTCCTGTCGAGTGCAAGCCCGTGCTGACGGAGAATGGGACCGACTCGACGAGTCTGGACGAAGCGATTGAGCTGCTGGCGCAGAACGGCAGAACGATGCCGGAGGCGGTGCGGATGCTGCTGCCGCCTGCGACGTCGGGGCAGCATACTTCGCTGTTCCTGCGCTACCACACGGATTGCTCGGAGCCGTGGGACGGACCGGCAGCGATTGCGTTCAGCGACGGAAAATATGTGGGCGCTGCGCTGGATCGGAATGGGCTCAGGCCTTGCCGGTTCGCGGTGACGAAGGCGGGGCTGGTGGTTGCGGGCTCCGAGGCCGGACTGGTCGATCTCGACCCGGACGAGGTGACGCACAGCGGACGGCTTGGGCCGGGACAGATGCTGGTTGTCGACCTGGTGAACCACAAGATTTACGAAGACGAGACGCTGGCTGAGCTGTTCGACGCGGGCGCGACCTACGCGACGCTGGTGGAGGACACGCCGCTGGTTCCGGTTGAGGTTGCGGCCCCCGAGCCAGCCTTGATGGCGGCCTGGCAGCGGGGCTTCGGCTACACGCGCGAAGATGTGAAGATGATTCTGCAGCCGATGGCTGTGGACGGCAAGGACCCGGTGTGGTCGATGGGTGATGATACACCGCTGGCGTTTCTGGCGCGCGCGCCGCGTCCGGTGTATGCATACTTCCGCCAGCGGTTCGCGCAGGTGACGAACCCGGCGATTGATCCGCTGCGCGAGGCCTGCGTGGTTTCGCTGCATACGCGGCTCGGCCCGTGGCCCCATATGCTGGATAAGAATGCGCCGCTGCCGGGACTTTCGCTGCCGTCGCCGTTCCTGTCGCTGGGCCAGGTGGAGGCGTTGCGTAAAGGCGAGTATCCGCATAAGGCGGAGCTGAAGATGGCGGAGTTGCCGTGCGTGTTTGACGCGACGGGCACGCTGGCCCAGGCGCTCGATGAGCTTTGCATGCAGGCCATTACGCTGGTGCGGAACGGCGCGCGGATTTTGCTGCTTTCGGATCGCTCGGCGACTTCCGAGAAGCTGCCGGTGCCGATGTCGATGGCGACGGGCGCGATTCATCAGGCGCTGGTCGCGGCTGGTTTGCGCACGCTGGCTGGTATTGCCGTCGAGGCAGGCGACTGCCGCGACATTCATCATGCGGCGGTGCTGATTGGTTACGGCGCGGGTGCGGTGTGTCCGTGGCTGGCGCTGGAGACTGGCATTGCCCAGGCCCCTGCGGGCACGGATGCTGCCGTGGCCGAGCGCAAGATGCTGAAGTCGCTTGACGCAGGGCTGGCGAAGGTCATGTCGAAGATGGGCATCTCCGTGGTGGATAGCTACCGCGGCGCGCACCTGTTCGACATTCTGGGGCTGCATTCGAGCGTGGTGGATCGCTGCTTCCCGAACACGCCTGCTCCTCTCTCCGGCATTGGATTTGCCGAGATCGAGCGGCAGTTGCGCCAGGCATGGGGAGCAGGCGAAGCCGGGACGGAGGGACTGCCCGACTATGGCTGGGTTCGTTTCCGCGGCGGTGACAGCTCCGAGTATCACGGCTGGCGGCCACCCAATGTGAAGGCGTTGCAGTCCGTCGTCGGCACGGCGCGCAATGTGCCGATGCCTGCTGATCCTTCGAGCGCGTTCGCTATCTTTACCAAAGATGTGATCTCGCGCGATCCGGCGGTGCTGCGCGATCTGCTGGAGATTCGTCCTGCGGGCCCGGAGCTTGCACTGAGTGACGTTGAGGCTCCGGAGAAGATTTGGAAGAAGTTTATTTCGAGCGCGATGTCGCTGGGCTCGCTGAGCCCGGAGGCGCACCACACGATCACGATGGGGATGAACATGCTCGGCGCACGCTCGAACACGGGCGAAGGCGGCGAAGATTGCGACGTGTATCGGCCGAATTCTGTGATTGCCGCCGAGGCTGAGGCGTTGGCGCATGTGAGCGTGAAGGCAGGTTCGGGCGCGCCTGCTGCGGTTGCCGAGCCGGTGGTTGAGGCCCCGGCGGTGCATGTCTCGCTCAACAACAAGATTAAGCAGATTGCTTCGGGACGCTTTGGCGTGACGGCGGAGTATCTGGCGCACGCGGAAGAGATTGAGATCAAGGTGGCGCAGGGCGCAAAGCCCGGCGAGGGTGGTCAGTTGCCCGGCCACAAGGTGAGCGGCATGATTGCGCGACTGCGTCATGCACAGCCGGGCGTGCCGTTGATCTCGCCGCCGCCGCACCATGACATTTACTCGATTGAGGACCTGGCGCAACTGATCTATGACCTGAAGCGGGTGAACCCGAAGGCGACGGTTGGGGTGAAGCTGGTCTCGGGCTGCGGCGTGGGTACGGTCGCGGCTGGCGTCGCCAAGGCTTATGCAGACTTTATCGTGATTGCCGGCAACGTGGGCGGTACGGGTGCGGCGGCGCTTTCGAGCATCAAGTACGCGGGCAATCCGTGGGAGCTTGGACTGGCCGAGGCGCAACAGGTGCTGATGCAGAACGGCATGCGGAGCCGAGTGCGGCTGCGTACCGACGGCGGCCTGGCGACTGCGCGCGATATTCTGATCGCTGCGCTGCTTGGGGCCGATGAGTATGCGTTCGGCACGGCGGTGCTGGTGGTTCTAGGCTGCGATATGGCTCGGCAGTGCCATCTGAACACCTGCCCGACAGGCATTGCAACACAGAAGCCTGAGCTGCGGGCGAAGTTCCGGGGCAAGCCCGAGCATGTGGTGCGCTTCTTTGAGGAATTGGCTGCCGACGTTCGGCATCTGCTGGCTCGCTATGGACTGCCTTCGCTGGAGGCTGCGGTGGGCCGCGCGGACCTGCTGGAGCAGGTGCGGTTCGACGGCAATCTCGATTTGCAGCCAATGCTGGCGCAGGTTTCGGATGGCCCCAGTCGTTGGATGGGAATGCGGAACGACCAGCCGGAGGCGCGTCCTGCGCTGGATGAGGCGTGGGTGGAGCCTGCGCTGGAGGCGGCTGAGGCCGGAACTCCGTATGTGGTCGATTCAAAGATCACGAATGCGGACCGCTCGGTTGGCGCGCGGCTTGCGGGCGAGCTGGCTGTGCGGCGGGCGAAGGCTGATCTTCCGGCTGACGTGACGTTCAACCTGGAAGGAACAGCAGGGCAGTCATTTGGCGCGTTTGCGGTTGATGGCATGAAGCTGGTGCTTTCGGGGCAGGCCAACGACTTTGTCGGCAAGGGGCTTTCGGGCGGCGAGCTGGTTATCAAGGCTCGCGGGCTGGCGGCGAAGGACAGCGGTCAGCACGTCATTTTGGGCAATGTGGCGCTCTATGGCGCGACGTCGGGCAGGCTGTTTGCCGCCGGACGCGCGGGTGAGCGGTTTGCTGTGCGGAACTCGGGTGCCGTGGCTGTTGTCGAAGGTGTAGGCGACCACGGATGCGAGTACATGACCGGCGGCGTGGTTGCCGTACTGGGCAAGGTTGGGATGAACTTCGGCGCGGGTATGACAGGTGGATTGGCCTGGGTATACGACGAGGATGGAACCTTCATCTCAAACGAGAGGTATCACCCGGAATTCATAAAAGCTGAAGGATTTAGCTCCGTTGATGCTGAATCGCAGGAGAGTCTGCGGGCGCTGCTCCAGACTCATGCGGAACGCTCCGGCAGCGGCTTGGCGCAGGCGATGCTTGCGGACTGGGCGAAGCGGTCGGCGGCGTTTGTTCGGCTGACGCCTGTGCCTCAGGTGTAAATCCTTCACATCGATAGAAAACCCTGTTGAGGCTTCCGAAAAATTGTTCGGAAGCCTCATTTCTCATGGATGCGAAGCAGTCGGGGTTACGGTTGCGATTTCGGTGAGGATGGCTTGGGCGGCGGCTGCCGGGTTGGCGGCCTGGGTGATGGGACGGCCGACGACGAGCATCGATGCGCCTGCACGGACGGCGGTCTCGGGAGTAGCGATGCGCTTCTGGTCGCCGACGGCGGCTCCGGCGGGGCGGATGCCTGGGATGACGAGCAGGGCCTGGGGGCCGAGTTCGGCGCGGAGCGGGGCAACCTCTTCTGCTGAGGAGACGATGCCGTCGATGCCCGAAGCTTTGGCCAGTTTGGCGAGGCGAAGCACCTGTGCGGCGGGAGTGACGGAGACGCCGACGCCTGCCAGCTCGTTGGCGTCCATGCTCGTGAGCACGGTGACGGCGAGCAGACGGGGCGAGCCGGGGGCGCGGGCTGCTTCGGCGGCGGCGGTCATCATGGCTGCGCCTCCCGAGGCGTGGATGGTGAGCAGCGAGGCTCCGGCCTGGGTGGCGGAGCGGACGGCGCCGGCGACGGTGTTGGGGATGTCGTGGAGTTTGAGGTCGAGAAAGACCTCGAAGCCGCGGTGGCGAAGTTCGTGGACCAGCGGATTGCCGGCAGCGTAGTACAGCTCCATACCGACCTTGAACCAGCGGCAGGTGTCGCCGAGCGTATCGACGAGCGCGATGGCCTTGTTGGCGGAGGGGAAGTCGAGGGCGACGATGAGGCGGTCTTTCGGATCAGGAGAAATGGTCTGCACGTTTTCAGTGTAGAGCAGTTCTTTTATGGACATGGCTGCTTGTCAAAGCAGGGTCTGTGCCGGAGCGAGCAAAATGCGGGGATTCTTCGCCCCGCTCAGAATGACACGCATGAGGTCGTCATTGGCCGCGCTTGATGGCTTTGACGGCGATGGCGTTGGGAGATTTGCCGGAGGGGAGGATGGTGAAGAGGCCGGGGCCGTCCTTGCCCTGGGTACGGATGACGGCTACGTCGCCGGAGCGGGCGTCGGCGGCGAGCAGGAGGTACTGGTCGGCGGAGAAGGCGACGGCGTCGGGGGCGGAGCCGGTGTGGATGGAGTTGACGACGTGGCCGTCGTCGATGCTGTAGAGCGTGATGGAGTCGGCGCCGAAGTTGGATATCCAGAGAGTGCTGTTGTCGGAGCTGATGACGCTGCCGGAGGGTTTGCTGACGATGGAGTAGGTGCCGCCGACCTGGTTGTTCCAGGTGTCGATCTCGGAGATGGAGTCGGAGCCGAAGTTGGAGACGAAGATCTCGCCGCCGTCGGGTTTGAGGGCGAGGTGGATCGGGGTCTGGCCGACATCGAGCAGGGTGAGGAGATGGTCGGTCAGCATGGAAGGGTCTTGTTTCGCGGGCCAGGAACCGGGCGCGGCTGCGAGTTGGATGGCCATGACCTGATGACCGGCTGAGCAGGCGACGAAGACTTTGGAAGAGTCGGGCAGGATGGCGGCGTCGGTCGCCCCGGGGCAGCCGGAGAAGGTGGCGCGGAGCCGGATGGCGGGGGTGTCTTCGGGCGATTTGGACTGCGCGATGCTGAAGACGGAGACGGAGTTCGAGCCTCGATTGGTGATGACGAGGGTGCGGCCGTCCGGGGCGACACGGGCGACGCCGGGCTGGTCGCCGGTGGCGGCGGTGGCGATCTCGCGGCGGCGGTCGAGATCGAGCACGCTGACGGAGTTGGAGCCGGAGTTGGGGACGTAGGCGCGCGCGCCGTCGGGTGAGACGGCGATGGAATACGGCTGGTGGCGTACGGGGATGGTGGCGACGACGCGGTTTTCGGCGGCGTCGATGACGGAGACGGAGCCGCGCGGGCTGGCGGGCTGGGTGTTGACGGCGTAGACCTCGTTGCGACGTGGGTTGGCAGCGATGCCGGAGGGGTCCTGGCCGACCTGGAGAGTGCGGTCCTGGCGGAGGTAGACGAGATCGAGCACGGAAACCGTGTTGGATCCGCCGTTGGTGATGTAGGCGAACTCGCGGTAGCCGTCGGGCACGGCAGGGAAGCCGTGGCGGGAGCAGCCAGTGACGGCAAGCAGGGCTACGGCAGCGAATGAGGCGGCGACAAAGGTGTATTTTCTAGTGCGTGAAGAATTGCACGGGCCTAGAGAGGCTGCAGAAAAACTCGTTGGCGGTTGCAGAGACATGTCTCGGGGGGGCGTGCCCCAACGATGAATGAAGCATTTACGGCACGAGTAAACCCGTGTCATTAAGCAGGACAGGGTTTTTTCCGCAAGGTATGTGGCAGTTCTCATCATGGCGTAGCAGTTCTGTGAAACAAGGTCGAGCCGGTGCAGGCAAAATGCGGGGATTTTTCGCTCCGCTCAGAATGACAGTGTATCTGCACAATATGGAAAAAAATCTGCGAAACCTTTTTCAAAGGGACGGGTTCAGGGGAGTGATACAGAGAGTTGAAGATACGGAAGCTCTCGTGTCATCTGCACTCTTTCTCGGACAACGAAGCTGCATACGTTTGCAGCTTCGTTGATTTTTTTAAGAGCGGGTGCGGCCAGTGTGTCGCCACTGCCAGGCCACCCAGGCGAAGTAGCCGCCTTGAATGACCCAGACCGTGATGTAGGCGGCGAGGAGATGGCGGTTCTCGAGTGTGCTGAGGTTGAAGAACGAGTGCCAGGTCATTGCGTGGGCTCCAGTGAGGCTTCGATGGCGTCGAGGGCGGCCTCCTGCTCGGCTAACTGGCGGCGGCGTTCGAGGGCGTAGCGGAAGCAGAGGATGAAGATGCCCCATGCGCTCCAGCCGATGATGTTCCAGACAAAGGCGGGGAGCATGGAGGGGTCCATGCCGGAGTCGGGACCGCCGAAGAAGACCGGCGCAGGATGTTGGGTGCGCCACCAGCGGATGGACATATAGACGATGGGAACGTCGATGGCGGCGAAGACGGAGAGGACGGCGGCGATGGTCTGGGTCTGGCCGGTGGCGGAGTAGCGGCGCACGGTGAGGTAGGCGGCGTAGAGGAGCCAGAGGAGGAGTTCGCTGGTGAGGCGCTCGTCCCACGTCCACCAGATTCCCCAGGTGGCGCGGCCCCATAGCATTCCAGTGAGCAGACAGATGCTGGTGAAGACGAGGGTGACTTCTGCGGCGGAGAGCGCGAGGGCGTCGGCGGCGAGGGCCTTGAGCGGGTCGCGGCGGCGCCAGAAGAGGAAGGCCAGCGAGGCGAGAAAGTTGATGTAGGGGAAGACGAGGCTCAGCATGGCGCTGGGCACGTGGTAGTAGAAGATGCGCCCGGCGTCGCCCTGCGCTGCGTCGGCGGGGACGATGAAGATGGCCTCGCGGAAGGCGTAGATGAGCACGGCAAGCGAGGCGAGGAACCAGGGCCAGGCTGCGGTGCGGAGAATGGAAGGACGCGACACGATGGGTCTATTTTACCGCGACGGAAGGCTTAACACCGATTGGCGCCGATGACACCGATTCGACCGCGGATGGACGGGGATTTGCGCGGATAAAGGCAGAATGGTCCGTGCAACAGCGAGAAAAGAATACCGGGGTTCTTCGCGCCGCTCAGAATGACCGCGTTCTCGGTTAGCCGGAGGACGAATCCGTGTTTATCCGTGAAATCCGCGGCCGTGGGTTTTAAATCGGTGTAGATCGGTGTTAAGTTTTTTGCGCTACTCGGCGTTGAGGACGGTCTCGAAGAGGAGGATGCAGGCGGTGGTGAAGATGATGTCGTAGGCGACGAGTTGCTTGATCCAGGTGTTGATCTGGATGGGGTCGAGGTCGCCCGCGAGGACACCTGTGGTGGACTGCACCATTGCGAGCAGTGCGGGCAGTGTGATGGGGAGTAGCAGCAGCGGGAGCAGAAGTTCGCGGTTGCGTGCGCGCAGGCCGAGCGCGGCGAAGAATGTTCCGTTGACGACCAAGGCCCAGGTGCCGAGCGGCATGATGAGCGCGAGCAGCCAGGCGTTGCCGAGCGGGTGCAGGTTGAAGAAGACGACGAAGATGGGAGCCATGACAGCTTCGACGACGAGGACGAAGATCATGTTTGCGAGCGCCTTGCCGAGAAAGAGCGTGGATGCGGGCGCGGGGGTCATGCGCTGGGCTTCGAGGACCTGGTTGCGGAGTTCGCGGGTCCAGGATTGATTGAGTGCAGTAATCGACGCAAAGAGAAGCGCGACCCAGAGGATGGCTCCTGTGACCTGGCGCGTGGTCGAGGGGTAGCCGGTGGGATCGAAGGCCAGGCCGAAGACGACGACGACGAGCAGCGCGAAGAAGAGCATTCCGTTGATGGAGTCGCGCGAGCGCCATTCGAGGCGGAGGTCTTTGCGGAGATGGGTGAGGAGATGACGGAGGTAGCTCATGCGGGCGGCTGCGCTCCAGCGTTGGTGAGGGCTTTGGTCAGGTCGGCGAGCGTGGCGGAGGTGGCGCGGAGATAGTCGGCGGGCGTGAGGATGAGTTGCAGGCCGCGCTGGCCTGCGGAGATGGAGATGATGTCGTGGAGTTCGATGGTCTCGTCGGCGAAGGCGGGGAAGGGTTTGCGCGCGGCCATGACGGTGACTCCGCCGCGAATGTAGCCGGTGAGCGGCTCGACTTCTTTGAGCGAGGCAAGTTCGGCTTTTTTGGCTCCGGCGGCGTGGGCGAGCTTTTTGAGGTCGAGTTCGGCGTCGCCTGGGATGACGGCGAAGACGTGATCGCCTGTGTTGGTTTGTGCGAGGAGGGTCTTAAAGACTTGCTCAGGCGGCAGGTTGATCTTGCGCGCGACGGAGATGGCGGTAAGGTCGTTGGGATCGACTTCGTAGGCGCGCATCTCGTAGGCGATGCCGAGGCTGTCGAGCAGGCGGGTGGCGTTGGTTTTTGCGGGAGCCTGAGATTTCATTTTGATCTGGTCTCGATGATCTGGCCTGCGCGCATGGTGAAGGTAGTGTCGGCGAGCGGCTCGGCGAAGTGGGCCTGGTGTGTGGTGAGGACGATGGTACGACTGCCGCCGTTTTGCACGGGCCAGGTGCGGAAGTCGGCGAGCAGCTCGACCATGTGGTTGGCGCTGGCGACGTCGAGGTTCGAGAAGGGTTCGTCGAGGAGCAGGAGTTCGGGGTCGGTCTGGAGGACGCGGGCGAGTGAGGCGCGCTGGCGCATGCCCTGCGAGTATTGGCCGACGGGGCGGTTGAGCGTGGGGTCGAGGCCGACGGCGCGGAGGGCCATCTCGGGGCTGCCGACACAGGCGCAGCTTCCTTCGCGGTGCAGGGAGGCGAAGTAGGTGAGGTTCTCCATGGCGGTGAGTTCGTCGTAGAGCATGGTGGCGTGGCTCATGTAGGCGATGCGGCTGCGCTGGCTGTGTGGCGGCTCGCCGAAGACGGTGGCCGTGCCACGCGTGGGCGTGATGAGTCCAGCGACCACGCGGAGCAGCGTGGATTTGCCCGCGCCGTTTTCTCCGAGGATGACGGTGACGGTGCCTGCGCGGATGTTGGCGGTGACGTTACGGAGCGCGGCGAAGCTGCCGTAGAGTTTGGAGACGGAGTCGAGGTTTGCGGCGGAGGTGACGGTATCCGTGCGGGTTGTGGATGTATTCGTCATCCTTTGGGTAAGTATAGGACGGGCCTTCAGCCCTTCAGGTTCGGGTTGCATTCGATACCTGGGGTTACGCCCCAGGCTGGTATAGAGCGGGCCTTTGGCCCTTGGCGACGAGATGCATTCGGAACAGTATGTGCTGGTGAACTATCGGCACTTCTAAAATGTAACGAGTCAGCGGACAGAGGGCATGGTTGCTGCGGTGTTGGTTGCCGTTGTCGTGCCCGTGGGCTTTGGTGCGGCGGGTGCGTATTTGGAGGCGCACTTGGCCTGGAGCAATGTGGCGTGGAAGACGCCGTCGCGTCCGTAGGTGCCGACGGCAAGTGCCTGGGCGTCGTCCTTGAAGGTGTCGGGCGGCGGCTCAATGCCTTTGTAGCTGACGGCGAGTTTGCGGCCCTGCTCGATGAGGTCGAAGTCCACGAAGGTGCCGGAGCGGTGAATGCTGCCGGGAGCGACATTTCCGGCGACGCGCAGGTGGCGCGTGTAAGCTTTGTTGCCCATGCCCTGTAGCTCGGTGATCGTGACGTAATAGCTTTTGCTGTCGCGTGCGCCGGAGATAGCCAGCCAACTGACTGTGGCGATGATGATGGCTGCGGCGACGAGGATTTTTACGGGGCTCTTCTGGGCTGGGCTGGGCATGGCTTCGTGTGGATAGTTTACGAGCTTGCGCGGGATTTTGATAGGGAATGGCGTTTTGTGCGGTGATCGGATTCGCGGTGGAGGCGGCGTATACTAACTCGATAACAGCGCCATTTGGAGCGAGGGAAATGCGATGAGCAGCAGTGAACACAGTGTGCAGGGTGTGGCGGCGAACGGCAATGGTTACAAAGTGCCGGCGGGGCGGGCGGAGTGGATCGTCAAGCGCAAGGCTGAGGCCGAGCGGACCGGCGACTGGAACATGTCGCAGATGCACTTTGCGCGCAAGGGGTTGATTACCGAAGAGATGGCGTTTGTCGCCCAGCGCGAGAAGATTTCGGCGGAGTTGGTGCGCGCTGAGGTGGCGAAGGGGACGATGATTATCCCGGCGAACATCAACCACGTTGAGCTGGAGCCGATGGCGATTGGGGTGGAGTCGCTGTGCAAGATCAATGCGAATATCGGCAACTCGGCGCTGGTGTCGAACGTGGATGAGGAGCTGCGCAAGCTGCACACGGCCGTGCATTTTGGCGCGGACACCGTGATGGACCTCTCGACGGGCGGGGATATTCCGATGATTCGCGAGCAGATCCTGCGGCACTCGCCGGTGCCGATTGGCACGGTGCCGCTGTATGAGGCGCTTTCTCGGGTCAAAAAGGTTGAGGACCTGAACATCGATCTGTATCTCGAAGTGATCGAGGAGCAGGCACAGCAGGGCGTCGACTACTTCACGATTCATGCGGGCGTACTGATTCAATATGTGCCACTGGTGGCGAAGCGCATCACGGGAATTGTGAGCCGGGGCGGCGCGATTATGGCGCAGTGGATGACGGCGCATCATAAGCAGAATTTTTTGTATGAGAACTTCGACCGCATCACGAAGGTGATGGCGAAGTACGACGTGAGCTACTCGCTGGGCGACGGGTTGCGACCGGGCTGCGTGGCGGAT
Organism: Edaphobacter sp.; assembly: GCF_035763405.1. Taxonomy (NCBI): domain Bacteria; kingdom Pseudomonadati; phylum Acidobacteriota; class Terriglobia; order Terriglobales; family Acidobacteriaceae; genus Edaphobacter; species Edaphobacter sp. The sequence continues at coordinate 12,284 of NZ_DASUBE010000102.1, read as the reverse complement.
GCATCGGACGAGGCGCAGTTTGCGGAGTTGAAGACGCTTGGCGAGCTGACGCGCGAGGCATGGAAGTCGGATGTGCAGGTGATGATCGAAGGGCCGGGGCACATCCCGATGGACAAGATCAAGGAGCAGGTAGATAAAGAGGTCGAGCTGTGCGATGGTGCGCCGTTCTACGTGCTGGGGCCGCTGGTGACGGACATCGCTCCGGGCTACGACCACATTACGTCGGCGATTGGCGCGGCGATGATTGGCTGGCATGGCGCGGCGATGCTCTGCTACGTGACTCCGAAGGAGCATCTCGGCTTGCCGAATGAGAAGGATGTGAAGGACGGCATTATTGCGTACAGGATTGCCGCTCACGCCGCGGACATCGCGCGGCACCGCCCAGGCGCTCGTGACCGCGATGATGCGATCAGCTATGCGCGCTATACGTTCGACTGGGACAAGCAGTTTGTGCTTTCGCTGGACCCGGACACGGCGCGCGGAATGCACGATGAGACGCTGCCGGATGACTACTACAAGGAAGCGGCGTTCTGCTCGATGTGCGGGCCGAAGTTCTGCAGTATGAACTGGTCGAGTAAGGTGGACGAGTTCAATGCAAAGGAGCATGGGTTGAAGAAGGCCGACCTGACGCAGATTGTGACGGAGCAGATGGCGCTGCGGGGGTAGGGCCGCTGGTCGAGGGCGTATGTTCCTGCCCATCGCAGAAGACGCGATGGATGGGACACCCGAGCATTCAGGCTGGTTGGGGAAAATGAAAGCAGATTCCTTCCCCTTCGACTTCGCTCAGGGTACGGAATGGAAATGCACAAGAGGCAACGGACAAAGGCCGCATCCTGGTTGGGAGTGCGGCCTTTGCTCATCGGAGGGTTTTGTGTTTTGTCTGGCCCGGGGCTGCTGCGGCAGCGGGTGGGTTGCGCCGGGAACGCGGTGAACGGCGATGGGCGTCTTTTGGGGTTTGCTCGGCTGCGGTGCGCTCGAAGCAGTCGAGCCGTACCGCGCTGAAGTTGAAGGCCATGCCCGCGACTCTTTGAAGGATGAAGGTAGGGGTGGGCTGGCTGCAACGCACCCTGTAGGGCCCAAGGGTGGCTGTCGGTTTTTTAGAGAATATCGTTCTCCTCCCGGTCCGCGCGCATGGCAAGTAGTGCAGGGGCAATGATCATAATGAGAAAGACAAGAGCAAGAACCAGGTCGTGGATCATGGGGAAAGGCTCCTTGGGGCGGCTTTGCCGTCTCATGGAGAATGATGGAGCCGTTTTGAAGGGGTGAGTATCCCACTTCTGCCAGTAAAAATGTGCCTAAAGTTGTATGGATGGGAAGACTCTGCCAAGGAACAGCCTGTTCCAGACAAGCATCCGGGGCACCGCAAGAAAATGCGGGGATTCTTCCCATTCGACTTCGCTCAGGGCAGGCTGCTGCGCTCAGAATGGCGGCATCGTTTGCTGAATGAGCAGCACTACTTTGCGGCCGCTTCGAGGATGGTGGCGGAGCGGTTGAGGGCAGCGGCGAGAGCGGTGAGCTGGGCTTGCGCGGTGGCTGCGTCCTTTGCTTCAATCGCTTCGTTGACGCCGGGAATGACGACGGCGGCGTAGCCGGTGTATTCGCCGGGCGCGTAGATGGTGTGTTTGTACCAGGGACGCTTGGGCAGGCCTGCGGGGTCGAGCAGGGCTTCTTCGGCGGCTCGCAGAGCGTGGTTGAGCCGCGCGGCGTTGGCGGGCGGATTTTCCTGAAGGTGATGGACGTCTTCACCTGCGTTGGCGAAGTTTTGCGCGGCGGCGTTAGCGGCGGTGAAGTCGAGCGAGAGATTGAGCGCGGAGGCGCGCTTTTGCGCAGCCCGGACGTAGCCGACGATGTCTGAGCCATAGCTCTGGTAGTCGTAGGGCAGCACGTCGGCGTCGGCCATGTGCAGGACTTCGAGGCCGAAGATGCGGGCCTGCTGCTGTTCGTAGACGAAGGTGGGGTCGGCGAATTTGGTGAACCAGTTGTAGTTGTCGAAGACGGAGTGGTAGACGCCATACGGGCCGCTGGAGCCGATGTCGGTGGAAGGCACGCCGAGGTGCTGGAGGAACGGCGTGTAGTCGGAGCCGGAGCCGAGGTTGCCGATGTGAACGTCGGCTCCGCCAGTGGGATGCATCTGCACGTGCGTGCCTGTGTTGCGCTCGGCTTGTTGGAAGGCTTTCCACTCGCTGTAGACGGTGCCGCCTTTGGGGCTCGATACGCGCTGCGTGATGTCGCGGAGGAAGGGCTTGAGTGAGGGAACGGCGTCGGCGTTGAAGTTGGGGCCCGCGACACCTACGTCTGTGTTGAAATAGGCGACGGCGTGGGCAAGATGGTTCGCGTATTGCTCGCACCACTCGGTCGAGCCGATGAGTCCTTCTTCCTCGGCGTCCCACGAAGCGATGACGACGCGGCGCCTGGGTCGCCAGCCTTGCTTGAGCAGAGCGCCGAGGCCGTGGACGGCTTCCAGCATGGCGGCGGTACCGGAGTTGGGATCGACTGCGCCGTAGACCCAGGCGTCGCGGTGATTTCCGGCGACGACCCAGTCCTCTTTCTGCGCGGGATCAGTGCCGTCGATCGTGCCGATGACGTCCCAGATGGTGCGCAGCCTGGTATCTTGCTCCAGATGCATGTGGACTGTGACGACGCCCGCGCCGCTGGCTACGCCGAGGTGATAGGTGAAGGGAAGCGCCCCTTGCCATGTGCGCGGAGATTCAGGGCCGCCGAGAGCTTTGAGGATCGGCGCGGCATCCTTATAGGAGAGAGGATTGGAGGGGATGGAGGGCCAGTCTTTCTGTAGCTTGTCGGCGGGGATGCGTTTGGAGTCGGGCAGGTTGGGCGTGGAGGCAATGCCGGGGGTTTCGGGATCGCCTGGGTAGATGGGGAGAAACTGCACGGAGCCACGCTGCACGGCGGTGGCTGGCCGCCAGGGGCCTTTGGGGTAGATGTCGCCGCGGAAGTAGCCGTCGTCGGCGGGGTCGGAGTAGATGAGGACGCCGACGGCTCCGTATTGCTGGGCGATGTAGACCTTGACGCCGCGAAAGTTGGCGCCGTAGCGGACGAGGACGATCTTGCCTTTGACGCTGACGCCGAGCTTTTCAAGCTCCTTGAAGTCGGCGAGCTCGCCGTAGTTGGCGTAGACGACTGGGGCGGTCACGTCGCCGGAGGGAGACGAGCCGTTGAAGGCTGGCAGGACGCGGGGGTCGTCCTGGTAGGGGTCGCCGCCGAACCTTTTGGGATCGACATGCTCGGGTGTGGGGCCGGACATGAGCTTGTCGCCCTCGGCGTTGAAGGCTTCGATGGAGATTTTGATGGGCTTGTTGAGCAGCACGTCATAGGGGACGATCTGCGTGTCGAGCCCGGCGGCTTTGAATTTGTCCGCGACGTAGAGAGCGGTCTTGTAGTCCTCGGGCGAAGAGGCCCAGTGCGGCTCGGCGGTGAGGATCTTCAGATGCTCGCCTGCGAGCGCGGCGTCGGGGATGGCGAGAAATGTCGTGTCCCATTTGGCCTGCTGGGCGAAGCTACGATAGCCGAAGACCTGCTGTGCGGGCGTTTGAGCAAGTGCGGGAGCCGAGATGGCAAGCAGGCAGGCAAGCGTGTGGAGATGGTGCAACGGTCGGCCTCGTTGAGGTGCGGTAGTGATGGGAGACAAGGGTATCGCAACGTTGAAGAAGGGTGTAGGTGCGCGGCATCGAGCGAGGTTTAGCGAACCCCGGCGATATGTGGCTTGCCGGGGCCGCGTGTGCGACGGAAGACTAAGCCGGTTCGCCGCAGGCTTTGCAGCGGGTGGCGGCCAGGGGGATGTCGGTGAGGCACTGCGGGCATGCTTTGGTGGTGGTGGCTTCCGGGCCCTTGATGCGCTGAAGCAGCCTCTCCGTAGGCATCACGAGGAAGAAGTAAATGACGGCGGCGAGAATGAGGAAGCTGATGCAGGCGTTGATGAAGCTGCCGTATTTGACGACTCCGCCATTGACGTGGAAGACGAAGTTGGAGAAGTCCGGCTTGCCAACGATGGCGGCAATCAGCGGACTGATGACGTCCCCGACGAGGGACTTGGTGATGTCAGAAAATGCCGCGCCGATGATGACTGCGACAGCCAGGTCCATCACATTGCCACGCAGTACGAAGTCACGGAATCCTTTTAGCATGGAGCACATCTCCCTGAAGTGATTTTGGTCGCTGGAACATGCTGCTCGTCCGTTCCAATGCGGGAGTATACCCTACCGACGAATGGCTGTATGCAAATTGCGTGGACGGTGTGGAGAATGGATGCGAGATACGTTACGGTTGCAGAAGGTCAGCGGGTAGGGGCGAACCAGGGCAGGTAGGGGTAGAGAAAAAAGAAGAGGATGATGAATGTGGACATGAGGTCCATGTAGATGAGCAGCAGTACGCCACCGTGGTAGAGGCTCCAGGTTTTTTTCATGCAGCGCATGGTGTCGGCTGTGCCAACGATAGCGATGAGCAGCGGTAGCACGAGGAATGCGCTGGGCCGGTCGCTGGGAAAGTGCGAGAGCCAGAACGCAGACGCCAGGCTGGCGAGAACGAGCACGTTGCCGCGCACAAGCGAGTGCGCGCGCGGATTGAAGAGATAAGGTCTCACGATAGCGTCTTGCTGAGCCTGCCTTTCGGGCGGCCTCTCTATAAGGATAGAGGCAAGGGCTAGTGTCCCGCTGGCGCCGGGTCGGTGGACGCCGAGAGAGAAGGTAGATTGCTGACCGCGGCAACTGGCACCTCGATCGCGCCCACGCGGTTCCCTATGAGGTCGTGGATGCCGATGCGGAGAAAGTAGTTGCCTTTAGCGGGGACGCTGATCTCCTGCCGCCAATGAAGGCCTGTGTGCAGCGACTGAACATAGGCAGCCGGAGTAAGGTTGGCGCGAATTTTGTTGTCGATCAGGTTAATGATGTTGCCGTCGCGGTCGTAGACGTAGGTGAGAAACTGGACCGTGCCCTGATAGGTTCCGGACGAAGGCGAGAGCAGGACGCGCGGGTCGGCGGCGAGATCAATGGCGTAGCGCCGGTAGGGGCCTTTGGTCTGGATGTGCGGGTTCAGTGCGTTGCCGCGCGCGAGCTGGTCTTCGAGCTGAGAGTCAAGCGGAAGCACGCGCGCCTTGAAGATGATCTCCGTCGGATCGGGGCCGCCGTGCATCATGGCTGTGCGCATGGGGTCGTAGGTGAACGGGGCATTGGATGCGAGCGTGGCGGCCACGTCCTCATTTTGCGGCCCGTCACCAGGAGCGACGGCGTAGTAGCCGCGACGGTAGGCAAGGGTGTAGCCCGGCTGATCCATGCGAATGGAAATCTTGCGGAAGCTGCCGTCCCATTTCGTGTTGGTGGGCGAGTAGGTGATGGTGTAGTAGTTCGAGCCGGAGTCGATTGCCTTGGCTACAGCCTGACTGAGGCCGTTGGTGTTGTAGAAGGCGTGGCCTCCGGTGGCCTGGGCCATCTGGTCCATCGTCATGTGCTCTTCGGCGGTTTGTTGGAGGAACTTTGCCTGGTCTTTGCTGAAGGCTGCGGGATTGCGCGCGTATCTGTTGCCCGAGTTCGAGGCGTTGAAGACAGGCGAGGTCATCAGGCCACGCGCGTCCACGGGATAGACGGCCACCTGGCTGAGCGTGAGCAGGTTTGCCGTCTCGCGGAACTCCTTCTCGGAGCTTGCGACAGCGGCGAAGGGATCGGCGAGATCGCCGTCGGGCATGATATTGAGCGGAAAGGAGCCGGAGAACCAGATGAGGTTTTTGCGTCCGGGAATGCCGGAGAGATAGCGCGCGAGCTGGTTCATGGCGTCGAGCGTATAGCGTGTGCGCAACTGGATTTTGAAGGTCTGCTGCTCGGCCTCGAACTGCTGCAGGTTGGAGATCAGGGTGGCCATGTTGGGATCGCCGAAGCCGCTGAGCGTGTCGGAGAGTTGTTCGGGCTGACCACCGCCGCCTACCTGGTCGTCGAGCAGCGGAGAGGCCTTGGGAAGCTTTTTGTTGACGAACGCCTTGAGCAGATCCGGGTCAGAGGTGAAGCCTTGCAGCAGGTCGAGCCGCGTGGTGAGGCCGAAGATGGCAATACGCATGTCGGGTCGCGCATGGTTAAGGTATTGCTTGAGTTGGTCGCGCACGTAGGCCTGGTCGCGCATGGGCGTGTTGAGCGCGTCGAGCAAGAGGACATTGACGGCGCTGCCGGGCGGAACAATCGTGTAGTTAGTGAAGATGCCCGGCGGCAGCGTGGGCATGGGCGCTGCCTTGGCCGCTTCGGCGGCGGGCATTGCGGAGTGTTCCTCGAAGCTGATGATCCGCTGTGGCGCGTTCTTTTCGAGCACCGTGAAGTTGGCGGCGGTCAGGTTGTGGACGGGGTTCTGGCGTGCGTCGGTGACGACGACATCGAGTACGACCAGCCGCGCCTGGGCGTGGAGTGTGATGCCTGATTGCGCCGGCTGCTGGGGCGATTTGCTCTGTACCGGAGGCTGGGCCTGCGCGGCTGCAACGGTGGTACAGGCAAGGACGGCAAGGGTGTGCCAGGGTTGCAACAAACGCAGCATGATCTCTCCCCGGAATCTCTCGGATGAACTAGTGTAGTCGAACACCACGAACGGCAAAGTGTTGTGGTGCAACTCTGTCCACGGGGCCGTTTGCGGTACGCTGCTCACCGTGCAAAATTATGCGTGGTGGAGATTTACCAGCGGGATGCTACTATTCCTGCCATTATGGGCAGCACGACACGCACCATCGAAGTTTCCGCAGTGAACAGACTGCGTGGCCTGTTAGGCAAGTATTTCTACTTCTTCATGTCGCTGCTGGTTGCAGCGGTCGTGGTCTATGGCTTCAGCCATACGATCGACCAGAACCTCATCCATGCCGTGCCGGTTCGTCCGTGGATACTGTATCTGCACGGGATCGTGTTTTCCGGTTGGGTGGCGTTCTTCATCGTGCAGTCCGCGCTGGTGCGGGTGCATAAGGTCAGCGTGCATCGGACGCTGGGCTGGTTTGGAGTGGCACTTGGCGTTTTGATTCCCGTGCTTGGTATTTCGACCGCCATCACCATGGACCGGTTTAATATCCTCCACTTTCACGAGAATAGCGCCGCGCCATTTTTTGCTATCCAGTTGAACGATATGGTCGTATTCGCCATCTGCTTTGGGCTGGCGGTCTTATGGCGCAGCAGGCCGGAGTTTCATCGACGCCTGCTCCTGGTTGCCACCTGCGCGCTCACCTCTGCAGCCTTCGCCAGATTTCCGGGCATGGGCCTGCCGATGTTGGGGTGGACCTGTGTGTGCGTCGATTTGCTGATTTTCCTCGGTGTCGTGCGCGACCTGATCGTGAACAGGCGCATCCATCAGGTCTATCTTTATGCTCTTCCCGCATTGATCGTTGCGCAGAGCATCGCAATGTATCTCTTCCGTGCAGCGCCACCGCAATGGCTCAGAATCACCCACGCAATTCTGGGCGTTTAGATGGCTGCGAGTTCAGGCTCGCTGGCGGCCTGCTTCATCATCGCGGCGATGGACTGCTCGTAGGGTGCGCGCAGGACGCCGCGCTCCGTGATGATCGCCGTGATGTATTTGGCTGGTGTGACGTCGAAGGCCGGGTTCTGGATGGCTGCACCGTTCGGCGTCATCTGGCGGCCGTTCGAGTGTGTGACCTCGGTGGCGGCGCGCTGCTCGATGGGGATCAGGTCGCCGTGAGCGGTGGCCGGGTCGATGGTCGAGAGCGGTGCGGCGACGTAGAACGGGATGCCGTGTTCCTTGGCCAGCACCGCGACCGAGTAGGTGCCGATCTTGTTGGCGGTGTCGCCGTTGGCGGCGATGCGGTCGGCCCCGACGATGACGGCTTGAATTTTGCCCTGGCGCATGAGCGAGCCGGCCATGTTGTCGCAGAGCACGGTGGTCGGGATGTTGTCGTGGAGCAGTTCCCACGCGGTGAGGCGCGCGCCTTGCAGATAGGGGCGTGTCTCGTCGGCGAAGACGTCGATGGTGTGGCCACGCTCGACCGCGGCGCGGATGACTCCGAGTGCCGTACCGTAGCCGCAGGTGGCGAGCGCGCCCGCGTTGCAGTGGGTCAGGACAGTGCCGGTCTGCGGAAGAAGTTCCGCGCCGTGCGCTCCCATGGCCTTGCAGGCGGCGATGTCCTCGTCGTACATCTGGCGTGCTTCGGCGATGAGCGCGGCCTTGATCTCGGGAATAGACGTGTTGGCGGCGGCAAGCGCGTTGTAGCGCTGCCTCATGCGCTCGATGGCCCAGAAGAGGTTGACGGCAGTGGGGCGCGTGGCGGCGAGCGTGTCTGAGATGGTGGCGACTTCGGCGTTGAGCGTCGCGAGGTCCTTCGCGCTGCTTTGGCTGACGCCGAGGGCAACACCCATGGCAGCAGAGACTCCGATGGCGGGCGCGCCGCGCACGATCATGTCGCGGATGACGGTGGCCACCTGCCGGTAGTCGGTGGCGAGAACATAGGTCTCCTCCAGCGGAAGTTTGGTCTGGTCGAGGAAATTAACGCCGGTAGGGAGCCATTCGAGGGTAGGAATCATGTCTCTACCAGTTTATCGCGTCGATGAGGCTTCGACCCAGCGGAGACGATGCTCCAGACCTGCGGCTTTAAAGGTCTGCTGAATGGCGTGGCGAGATTCGCTGAAGTGCGCCCAGCCGTCGAAGTGCAGGGGCACGATGATGGCATCAGGCATGGTGCGCGCGAGTTCAAGACCGTCGGCTGCGGTCATGGTCAGGGGCGCGGGGCCTGCGGTTTTTACGCGGGCTGCTCCCATATTGAGGACTGCGGTGGTGACGTGCAGCCAGCGGGCGACCTCGGCCACGCCTTCGTACCAGACGGTGTCGCCAGAGAAGTAGACTGCGCCTTCATCACCTGCGGGGCGGAGTGCGAAGCCGATGACCGGGCCGCTGCGGGCCTCGCTTCCGACTGGGCCGTGGCGGGCGGGTGTTGCGGTGATGAGCAGCGGTTGGCCGTCTGGCGTCTTCACTTCGATGGTCGCCCAGGGAGCGAGGCCGATGGCATTGCCGCCAAGGCGCTCTGCTCCAGCTTGCGTGGTGAGGACAGTTTTGGCTTTGGAGAGGGCCTCGCGGCCTGCGCGGTCGAGGTTGTCGAAGTGCTGGTCGTGGCTGAGGAGCACGTAGTCGATGGGAGCGATGTCGTCAAAGCTGAGTGTCGGGCCGTGAAGTTTGCGCAGTGTAGACGTGCCGGTGGTGTATTCCTCGCCCGCAGGATCGAAGGTTGGGTCGGTGAGGAAACGCAGGCCGTGGAGTTCAATCAGGGCCGTGGGGCCGCCAATGTAGGTGATGCGAGGTTCGCTCATGGACTGTCCTTGCTACAGCATCTGTGTTTTAGGGAATAGATGCGGTGCCGGACTTCGGGATGCTGCGAATCTTCATGGTGCTGTGCGCTTCGGAGTGTCGGCGAAAGACGCGCGCGATTGTGTAGAAGCGTTGCCCGCATTCATTGCAGAGACAGGCGACGGTGAAGGGAAGCAGAAGCCGCTCGAAGCTGCGGCGGCGGGTACGACGAACCTGCGAAGAGTGGCAAAGAGGACAGTCTTTCGTGCTGAACTTGCTGAGCTTTCTTCCGAACATGCGCGACCTCTCAGTCCACGCTATCGGCGCAGCGAGGTCGCGCAAAAGTGTCTGCGATGATTTTTACGCGATGCAATTCCCAAAGTGGGACGATGCGGAATCAGCGGGCCTGGTTGAGCGCGATGTGCGCGGCGCGAACATTCGTAGCGGTGAAGACGCTGATGAATGGCGCTCCTTTGGCTGCGGCTTCGATGTTGGCGCGGCCGCCCTGCTCGCGGTCTACGAGGCAGAGGACTCCGGCGACGATCATGCCGGATTCTCGCGCGGCTTCGATGGCTGTGATGGTCGAGCCGCCGGTGGTGCAGACATCATCGACGATGACGACGGGCGCTCCTGGTTTGAGAAAGCCTTCGATGCGGCGGCCTGTGCCGTGGGTCTTCTCGGCTTTGCGGACGAGGAAGCCTTGCAGGAGTTTTGTTGCAGGATTGGCGGGGTCTTGTCCTTGCTGGAGCGCGTGCCAGGCGCTGGCGCTGGCGGTGTTCGAGACGAGCGGGTCGGCTCCCATGGTGAGGCCGCCGACGGCTTCGGCGTGAGGGAAGTGCTCGCGGATGAGGTCGTAGAGGACGAGGCCCGAGAGGCGTCCGCCTTCAGCGTGGAGCGTCGTGGTGCGGCAGTCGATGTAGTAGTCGGACTTCTGCCCGCTGGCGAGCGTGAAGTCGCCGAGCTTGAAGGAGTGGGTGGCGATGAGGTTGAGGAGGGTGTCGCGCTGAGTTGTCATGGGTCGAGTTCGATTGTAGATGGTCAGCCTGTGGAGTACCCCTCCCCCATACTTTTTGTGCAAAGTCCTTTTAACAAAGGACTTAGGTTCGGACTTGATTCGCAAAGTATTCATTTTATTACACTTAATTCTATAGTATTGATAGATAATGGGTTAAGTACAAAGCTCCGGCTGTGCCGGAGCTTGAAGTTTTGGCTCTATTTCTATGATAGCAGGCGGGGGAAACTCAACCGCCAAGTGGAAGTAGTTGGCGCATGGAGGGTTAGCTGATTTGGGGGCTTGACAGATTTTTGTGGCGTTCTTCGCAGGTTGAAGCCGTGCTCTTGTAGATGGTTTGGTGGTGGAGAATTGGGTTTCTCCGCTACGGCGGCAAAAATCGTCTTCGGTCGAAATTTTAGGCCGGGACTTTGGTTCGTGCTGAGCTCGAATGCTCCTTCTTATGATGAGCGCATTGGCCTGTTATCGCCAAACAGTTCAATATCCGTAACAATGTATAAAGTTTATATAAACTACTGCAAATATTATAGAATTAATGATAAACTGCCTTTAGAAAGATAGGAGGCTGTTATGTCCGAAATCGCAGTTGTATTCACCGCCAGAAGCATTGAGCGCATCCTCGCAGAAGGCGGCACGTCTGCTTGGCGTCTGGATCCTAACCGAACTTGTCGATGTGAGTTTGTAGTCTGTACTCGCAATGCCCATGGTCGCTGGGATCAAGGTGATTGGGGTGTAGGGCCGGAACCTCACCACGCCGCTTTTGTGATTGGAAAAATCCAGAAGGTGGTTCCAAGCACGGCACCACCAGAAAATGGTGAGTCTGCCAAAAGCCGCTACCTAATCCAGTTCAGTGAATTTGCACGGGTGAACATCCCAAACGTTTGGAAGGGTGACCGGAACCCCGTCAAGTACATGTCGCTCGAAAATCTAGATATAGATTTCTCCAAGCTGAAATGGGAATCCCTGCCAGAGCCAACTAACGCGCTCACCCTGGTCACAGAAACCACTTCGGTTCTGTCTGCTCCAAAGGCTACCTTCGGGGCGCTGACGATGGCGGAGGCAAAGAAGGGGCTGGCGCTGACGTTCAACGTTCCACCAGAAGCTATTGAGATCACCATCCGGGGATAATTGAAAAGGGGGCAATGCGCGGTGATTGCTCCCTTCGCAGCCAAAGCGGTTTCGATCGAAAAGATCCATTTTGTCGCACCACCTTGTCCCACAAAGAGGGAGAGAGAGAATGCCCACATCGTTGTCATTGCCCCTAAAATCAGCCGATGATCTGTTCGAGAAACTTAAACGAGATGCCACATTACTCGACTCAGAAGTAACGACAGACCGCTTTTTCAACTTTGTAATAACAGGGTACTCCTTGATCGACTGGGTGAAGGCGGACCCGGCAATGGCGACGGTAGAAGTGGAAAGCCTATATGCAAATCGGTGGCTGAAGATTTGCGGCGATCTCGCTACCGCTGGCAAGCATTTCGAGCTTTCACGCCGCCTGCCAATCACAATAGAAGCGTCTAGTTCGCAGGGATACGGTTGCGGGCGCTATGGCAGAGGCGGCTATGGCACGGGTGAGGAGCAAATTCAGATCAAGCTAAACGATGGGACCGTGATTAACTGTCTGGACTTTGTACGTGAGGTCGTTGCATTTTGGGCGATGGTGTTTTCCAACATTTAGGGCGCCATCATTGCTCTTGATCGGTAGCGAGAATGCGCCAGCGACAGGCGAAACCATTGGTCGCCCCTCGATTGACACGAAATCGCCAATGCACTCATGGAGGAGCGATATATGGGCTTGCGGAAAGCGACCCGAGCGGAGATATGCAGAAGGCGTTCTTTTTAAGAGGATGCCTAAAGCAGATTTCTCGATGGTATGCAGCGAGAATGATGTGTCGGGCTTTCAGCCCTTTCATGTTCTGCCATCATGAACCTGGGCCTCCGGCCCAGGCTGGTATGTTGTCGGGCCTTTGGCCCTTGGAAGGCTACTGCGCAGCGATGCGCAATT
>NZ_DASUBE010000101.1:0-26141 GCF_035763405.1 Edaphobacter sp. | reverse complement strand
GAGGGTGCTGAAAAAGTCATTGGCGAAGAGAAAGGCGTACCTCAGCGGCTAAAGCCGCGCTGATTTTGCGGTACTTGCGGCACGGCTGAAGCCGTGCCCTTAAGCAAAACGGACTTTTTCAGCACCCTCTAAAGCCCCTTGTATTTTGGTGGGATTTTCGCAGGGCTGAAGCCCCGCGCTCCCACCGAAAAGCATGGATGGCGAGTTTTTCCGCAGCCTGTAACGTTGTGCCCTTAACAAGGCCGGGACGTTATCAGGGGTTCCCTGGTGGAGCCCGGCGCGGGCCGGTGCGAAACGCAGATTCCCTTCGGGAATGACAACTAAAAAGAGGACTGGAAACACAGATTCCCTTCGGGAATGACAAACAAAAAGAGGACGGAGGTGCAGATTCCCTTCGGGAATGACAACAAAAAGAGGGCTGGGAATGCAGATTGCCTTCGGGGATGACAGCGAAAAGGGGCCGCCCCCATTGCTCACGCTCGCCCCAGCGCCCGCGCGCTTGCCAGCCTTCGCTCGAGGTTTCGTTCGAGCGTCTCCACGGCGAACCGCCGCAGGTCGGCCGCGCGCGACTTCGGCCACTCTTCGGCAGCGAGCGCCTTCACCGTCCCGCGAAACATCCGCTCAGCCAATGCAACCGAAGCAGCCGACAGGGCCACGCTTCCTCCGCGCTTGTCGTCCCCGCATGTCACCCCGTCATGCGCAGCCGAAGACCACACCGCGCTGCCGCGCAGGTCGAGCCCGCACACCACACAGTGCCCCAGCTCCGGCATCCATCCCATCAGCCGATTCATCCACAGGGCAAAGTACGTCACCGGCATCCATACCCTGCCCACCTGCATCTCGTTCGACACGGCGAGCGCCAGCCGGAAGACCGCATCGTCCACGACTCCTTCGGGCAACTCCTCCAATACCTCAGCCACCATCTGCAATGCGGCCGTGCGCGCGTAGTCCACGGGCCGCGAGAGCGGCGAACTCACAATCTCGAACGCATCCAGCCGTACCAGATCCTGCTTCGGTCGCTCGGCATACGTCGCTCGCACATGCGTCATCGGCTCGAGCGCGCCGCCAAACCGCCGCCGCGACTTCAGCGCATGGCGCGCGACGCCCTTCACGCGCCCCTGCTCGCGCGTGAACAGGCTCACCAGCAGGTCAGCCTCCTCGAACGGCCACGCCCGCAGCACAATCGCCTCGCCCTGACGCTGCATCATCTGCCAACCCTGCCTGCAAAGTGAAAGCGCGCAGCCTGAGGCCGCGCGCTCTTCGAATCAAACCGACCGGAATTACCGCCCGTAGTGCGTTGCATTCTTCTGCTGGAACTCCGCCCACTTCTCCGGCAAGTCGTCGCCAGCGTAGATCGCTGAGACCGGGCACACCGGCACGCACGCGCCGCAGTCGATGCACTCGACCGGGTCGATAAACAACTGGTCCGCGTCCCCGTGACCCGCCTCGTCCTTCTTCGGGTGAATACAATCCACCGGGCACGCATCCACGCATGCTGTGTCCTTCGTCCCAATGCACGGTTCTGCAATCACATACGCCATTTTCTCTCTCCCTCTGCCTCTAAAAAGACACCCAGATAAATCTTTGCTTCGATTTTAGCAGCACATCCGCTTTCCGCTGCAACGTCAAAGGTCATAGCAATTAATTTTCTGCCTTCTCCCGTTGTGCGCGAAACTCCTCCGGCGTTGGTATCGGCGAAAGCTCGCGTCCTGCGAACATCTCCGTAAACAGGTGGGTCATTTCGCCCATAATCAGCCCATTGGTGGCCAACACCTCGCGGCTGTCCAGCGTGAACTTGCCGCCGTCGAAGTGCGTCACCGTCCCGCCTGCCTCCTCCACCAGCAGCACGCCCGCCGACGTGTCCCACGGATTCAGGTTGAACTCCCAGAACCCATCCAGCCGTCCGCAGGCCACATACGCCATGTCCAGCCCCGCGGCACCCGCGCGCCTGACTCCGTGCGACCTGAGCGTGATCTCCTGGTAGAAGTGGATATTCGGGCTGCCGTGCCGCTTTCTGCTCGGAAACCCCGTTGCCGTCAGCGACTCAGCCAGCGTCTTCGTCTTCGATACGTGCACGCGCTTCCCGTTGAGCCACGCGCCCTTGCCGCGCTCGGCGACAAACATCTCGTGCCGCAGCGGGTCGTACACCACGCCCGCCACCATCTCGCCGTCGGCGTCGGCCGCCAGCCCGGCCGCGCGCCGCTCCAGCCCCAGAATCACGCAGAACGCAGGAAACCCGTGCGCAAAGTTCGTCGTGCCGTCCAGCGGATCAACATACCACCGATACTCGCTCTCCAACTGCTCGCGTGTCCCCTCTTCGCCATAGATGCCGTGTGCCGGAAATGCGGCCTTCAACTTCTCTCGAATCAGCTTTTCGCTCGCACGGTCAGCCTCCGTCACCAGATCGACGTCGCCTTTATATTCGGTCGCGACGCCTTTTTCATAGAACCCCCGCAGCAGATCCCCAGCCTGCCGCGCGATGCCTTCCGCTGCCGGTACAAACTCAAATCGACTCACAGTACTCCCTCACTGTTCCAGTGTAGTGTCTTCTCACGCATCTTCCCATTCCGTGGCGCAATGAAGGAACTCGCATTTTGACTCCCATCATTCTGCTCAGGCATACTCGCCAAACGATTCAGGGCCCAGTCCATACATTCTGATTGAGGTGATACAGCCATGCCTAAGTTCGTTATCGAACGCAATCTGCCCGGGGCCGGCAAGCTCTCCCACGACGACCTCACCGCCATCTCGCAAAAATCCTGTGATGTGCTGCGCATCATGGGGCCGGAGATCCAGTGGGTCCAGTCCTACGTCACCGGCGACAAGCTCTACTGCATCTACATTGCCCCCAATGAGGACTACATCCGCGAGCACGCCGCCAAAGGCGGTTTCCCCGCCAACACGATTGCCCAGATCAAAAACACGATCGACCCCACGACCGCCGAAGCATAACGGCAGCACTCAGGCTCGCATTTTTATTCGGCGGTGGCGGAGGAATTCACGTCTATCCGCGCCTCCGTGCAAATCCGTGGTTGTTCTATCGGGGTCATTGGTGCAGGTTGGTGTTAAGTTCCCACCTTTACCGCACGCTCCCGTAATACCCTGTCCTGTACCTGAGCTGATACTTCGTGCGCAGCGCCGGGTCCTTCAGTCGCACGCCAATCCTATGAAACGTCCCTGCGTCCGTCTGTTGCGGTGCGTAATACCCCAGCATGTACTGCGTCCTCAGATCATCTGAGACGTGCGCGAACGCCGGTTCCAGGCCTCTCGGGTCTTCGACGTAGTAGTACTTTCCGCCTGTGTCGGCCGCCATCTGGATCAGCGCATGTTCTCCGCCCGTGTTGCGTCCCGCGTCCGCCTCGACCGGCACTACGATGATCGAGTACACCATCGCTCCCGCGCGCTGCGCCTGCTCGACTGCCCGCGGATAACTGGTTCCTTTCGCCGTGTCCACGCCGTCGGTAATCAGTACCATCACGCGCCGCTGTCCATTGTCCTGGCGCGTTGTCGCCAACCGGTCCGCCGCCAGATAGACCGCGTCATACAGCGCCGTCTCGTCGCCATGCTGCAATTCGCCCAGTCCGCGTTCAATCCTCCGCTTGTCGCTGGTAAACGGAACAATCTCTCGCACCGTATCGGCAAAGTCCATCAGATCCAACTCATCTTCCGGCCTCAGCAGCGCGTTCACGAAGTGCTTCGCCGCATTGCGCTCCAGCCGCTCGTCGCCAAAGACGCTCAGGCTCGCGTCGATAGCCAGCACAATCTCCAGCGGCGTGGCTGAGTTCTTTTCGAAGACGGCAATCTTCTGCGGCTGGTTGTCTTCAAAGATTTCGAAGTCGTCCCTCCCCAGCCCGCCCACCGGAGCGCCTGTCTGGTCCACTACATTCACGGCCACATTCACCAGATGTGACTGCACATGAATTGTCCCTTCGTGGGCTACCGGCGTCTGATGCTCCTGCGCATCGTCGCTTGCCGGCGCCTGCGGCCCATTCATCGGCGGAGGCCGCCGCACCACCGGCGCCTGCGCCACGAGGGCAGTCCCCAGCAACCACATCGCAGCCGCAGCCAAGACCTTCACAGACTCCCCTTGCCGCCTTGAGCCAAGCCTAGTTCCTCCGGAAACGGCTCGCCGTCCGCCCAAACCGCTCCATCCACAAACTGCTCCTTCTTCCAGATGGGAACGGTTTTCTTCAACGTATCGATCAGCCACCGGCACGCATCGAACGCCGCGCCGCGATGCGCCGAAGCCACCACCACCAGCACGCTTGTCTCGCCTACCACCAGTCGTCCCAGCCGATGGACCACCGCAACGTCCCGCACGCTGAACTTTGTCACGGCTTCGGCGGCGAGCGCATGCATTTTCTCCAGCGCCATCTCCCGGTACGCTTCATAATCCAGATGCAACGTCCGCCGCCCGCGCGAGTTGTCCCGCACGATTCCGTCGAAGACGCAGACGGCCCCATCCGCGCCGGCTTTCATCGCCGCCACAATCTCTCCAGCCGGAATTGCCCCATCGACAATCTCAACCCTCATCCCAAAACCCTCTGACGATTCTGTATTTCTATTCCGTAGTGCCCGGCTATTCCTTAAGACGCAGGCCCTGCTTTCTTGTCGAAGTCCATGCCGAAGAGGGTGCGTTCGACGACCATGCAGAAGATGTGTTCGAGTGCGAGGTGCGACTCCTGGATGTTCATCGTGACCTTCGAGGGGATGATGACGATGTGATCGCATAGCTCGCGCATCCTTCCGCCATCGCCGCCGGTGAAGCCGATGGTGGTGATGTCCTGCTTGTTTGACTGTTCGAGGGCGCAGAGGATATTGGGCGAGTTGCCGGAGGTGGAGATGCCGAGGAAGACGTCTCCGGGCTGGCCGAGGGCCTCGACCTGGCGGGAGAAGATGCGGTCGAAGCCGTAGTCGTTGCCGCAGGCGGTGAGGATGGAGGTGTCGGTGGTGAGGGCGACGGCGCGCAGGGCGGGGCGGTTGACGGTGAGGCGGACGGCGAACTCGGCGACAAGGTGCTGGGCGTCGGCGGCGGAGCCTCCGTTGCCGGCGACGAGGAGCTTGTGGCCCGACTGCATGGCGTGGGCGGTGAGCTCGCCGATGGCGACGATGGTGTCGGCTATGTGGCCATCGGCAAGCACGGCCTGCATGGTGGCGATGGATTGGGCGAGCTGCTTCTGGACGAGTGGCTTCATTGATGCTCCGCGAGTTGGCTAGGGAAAGGGTACGAGATGCGGCGGTGGAATGTCGAAGCCGGGGGAGTACGCGGGTTGGTTCGGGTGGTTGTACCATGGCGAGTGTCGAATTCGACTCATTTTTTGAAGGCATGGAGGAACGGTGAGGAGATTATTGTGCGGGCTTGCGGTAGCTGTGCTGGGCGCTGGGTTGGCGGGGGGACAGTACCCGCAGCATCCCTGGTCAACGACGCTGGGTAAGACGGTGCTGCTGTGGCCGAATGGCGCACCGGGGGCGCAAGGCGATGAGTACATCGATAAGCCGTCGCTGACGATCTATCTGCCGAAGGGCGAGAACGCGACAAAGACGGGTGTGGTGGTGGCGCCGGGCGGCGGGTATCAACATCTGGCGATTGAGAAAGAGGGTGAGCAGTATGCTCTGTGGCTGAACGCGCACGGTGTCGCGGCGTTTGTGCTGAAGTACAGGCTCGGGCCGAAGTATCACAACCCGATCGAACTGGATGATGCGCAACGCGCGATTCGGATGGTGCGTGCGAACGCCGCGGAGTGGGGCGTGGCGCCCGATCATGTGGGGATGTGGGGTTCTTCGGCTGGAGGGCATCTGGCGGCAACGGCAGGGACGCACTTCGACGCGGGTAATCCGAGCGCGGCGGACCCGATCGACCGCGAAGGTTGCCGTCCGGACTTTCTGATCCTGGCGTATCCGGTCATTACGATGGAGGCGCCGTATGCGCACATGGGGTCGTGGACGAACCTGCTGGGAGAGAATCCCGATGCGGCAACAGTGCGGATGCTCTCGGCGGAGTTGCAGGTGACGAAGGACACGCCGCCGACGTTTCTGTTTGCGACGACCGACGACAAGACGGTGCCGGTGATGAACAGCGTGATGTTTTATGAGGCCCTGGTGAAGGCCGGGGTGCCGGCAGAGATGCATCTGTTTCAGCATGGGGCGCATGGGGCGGGGTTGGCGGCGGCGAATCCTGAGTTGAGCGTGTGGCCGGACCTGCTGATCAAGTGGATGCGCGAGCGCGGGTATGCTGCCGCGACGGACCCGGTGGCGGCGAAGTGACGTTGGCTGAGTTTGAAGCGGCGGAGGCTCGCACGCTGAGCGGTGCGCTGCTGGCGCTGTGGTGGGACGCGAAGGGGGAGTGGGCGAAGGCGCACGAGGTGGCTCAGGATGTGGAGACGGCGGATGGGGCGTGGGTCCATGCGTATCTGCACCGCAAGGAGGGCGATGCGGGGAATGCGGCGTATTGGTATCGGCGGGCGGGACGAGCGGCGGCGAAGGGTGATTTGCGCGCGGAGTGGGAGGCGATGGTGGGGGAGATGCTGCGAAAGGCCTAACGCCGATTTGCACCCATGTCCACCGAAAGCGACCGCGGATTTGCGCGGATGACACGGATAAAAGCAGGGATTCCTTCCCCTTCGGCTTCGCCGAGGGAACGGGATGGAAATGCACAAAGCGGTCGATATGAGGGCGGTGGGAAATCGGCAGGGGATTGAGATTTCTGCTTTGTATTGCGGGGCGGCTTGTGTAAAGTTAACGGCATCAGGACATTGGTAGATGGCGTTCGCTCCCACGATGCGGCGAGGCCATGGCTTGCGGCAGTCCCCGGTGTAGGCGGAGTGTGCAGGCGTCATGTCGGGCAGGACTTTTTACGTCCGGGGTCAAGGTTGACCTAACTTATGAAATAGGACATTTCATTCATGTGCCGTATGCGTCGTCCGGTCGTTAAGGTGTTTTTGGGTCTTTTCCTCGCGCTGGTTGTGGGCGCGTCGTTTGTGGGCGGTATCAACATGATGGCGCAGTCGCCTGGGGTAGAGGCAGCGACTACGCAGCAGAGCCAGTCGGACCGTATTGCGGCGCTGGAAAAGCAAATTGCAGACAATAAGACCGCGATTGCCGCGGCGCAGTCGGCAGGAGACAACAGTTGGATGCTGGTCTCAGCCGCGCTGGTGCTGATGATGAGCGGGCCGGGTCTGGCACTGTTCTACGGCGGGCTGGTGCGGAAGAAGAACATTCTGGGAACGATGATGCAGACGTTTGCCATGATGGCCGTGATTACGGTGCTTTGGGCGCTGGTGACGTACTCGCTGGCGTTCGGGTCTGGCAATGCGTTTATCGGCGGGCTGCACAATATGTTTCTGCGCGGAGTGGGGCTGACGCCGGACCCGGCGTATGCGGCGACGATTCCGTTGCAGACGTTCATGGTGTATCAGTTGATGTTTGCCATCATCACGCCTGCGCTGATTACGGGCGCCTTTGCTGAGCGGATGAAGTTCTCGGCGATGCTGGTGTTCATGGTGCTGTGGGCGATTGTGGTGTACAGCCCGATGGCTCACATGGTGTGGGGCAAGGGGGGATTCCTGAATGCGACGCTGGGCTCGGGCATTCCGTGCCTGGACTTCGCGGGCGGCACGGTGGTCCATGTGACGTCGGGTGTCTCGGCGCTGGTGACGGCGCTGTATCTGGGTAAGCGCATCGGGTATCCGAAGATACCGATGCCGCCGCACTCGGTGGTGCTGAGCTTTATCGGCGCGTGTATGTTGTGGGTGGGCTGGTTCGGGTTCAATGCGGGCTCGGCGCTTTCGGCGGGCACGCTGGCGACCTCGGCTTTTGTGGCGACGCACTTTGGCGCGGCTGCCGCAGCGTTGAGCTGGAGCGCGGCGGAGTGGATTCGGCAGGGCAAGCCTTCGGCACTGGGCGCGATCTCGGGCGCGGTGGCCGGTCTGGTGGCGATTACGCCCGCGGCTGGGTTTGTGACGCCGATCTCGGCGATCTGGATTGGGCTGATTGCCGGCTGCTTCTGCTACTTCATGGTGGCGAAGGTGAAGGCGTGGTTTGGCTATGACGACTCGCTCGATGCGTTTGGCGTGCATGGCGCGGGCGGGACGCTGGGGGCGATTCTGACGGGATTTTTCGCGTCGAGCGCGATTAACCCCATCTTCGGCGCGGGCAAGGCGACGGGGTTCTTTGAAGGCAACTGGCGTCAGCCGCTGAACCAGCTTGTAGGCGTGGCGATTGCCTGGGGTCTTTCCATTGTGGGTACGCTGATTATTTTGTTCCTTGTCGATAAGCTGGTTGGGCTTAGGGTCAGTGAGGACGACGAGCGCGAGGGCCTGGATCTTTCTCAGCACGGCGAAGAAGGATACGACTGGGCGCACTAAACTAAAGGTGTCGAGAGGACGAGCGATATGCAGAAGATTGAAGCGGTGATTCAACCCTCGAAGCTGGACGCGGTGAAGGATGCGCTGGTCGAGGTGGGCGTGGAAGGGATGACGATCACCGAGGCCAGAGGGCACGGGCGGCAGAAGGGACACACGGAGTTCTACCGGGGACGGGAGTACTCGGTTGACCTGCTGCCCAAGGTGAAGCTGGAACTGGTGGTTGCCGACGAGATGGTCGAGAAGGCGATTCAGGCCATTACGGGCGCGGCGCGGACCGGAACGATCGGCGACGGAAAGATCTTCGTGTCGAAGATCGACGAGGCGATTCGGATTCGGAACGATGAGCGGGGCGAGATCGCGCTGTAGTACTCAGTTGTCAGTGAAGAGCGGATGTAACTGACCACGGGTAACGGACAACGGACGACTTCAGCTTCGGGTGAACGGCGATGCAGGCGAGCGAACCGACGGCGAGTGTGTTGCGCGAGCGATACCAGCGGAGAATGCTGGAGATTCGCGGTGCATTCGAGGCGGGAGCTTCGGGCGCGGCGACGATTGCGGCGCGCGCCTCGGCCCTGGATGACCTGGTGCGCGCGTTGTGGCGGCAGGCGGTCGAGCAGGACGCGCGGCTGAAGGCCGGTGTGGCGCTGGTTGCCATGGGCGGCTATGGGCGGCGCGAACTGTTTCCGTACTCCGACATGGACTTGCTGTTTCTGCTGGATGGGCGGCTGCCGGAGAAGCAGGTGAAGGACGCGATCCGGCGGCTGAATCAGGAGATGTGGGACGCGGGGATTCGGGTTTCTCCGGCGACGCGGAAGCTGGCCGAGTGCGAGCGGTTCGACGAGGAGAACGCGGAGTTTGCCATCTCGCTGCTGGACCACCGGCTGATTACCGGCGACGCGGCGCTGTATACGCGGCTGGCGCGGCAGTCGGTGCCGAAGCTGTTGCAGCGCGACCACAAGGCGATGATGACGCGGTTGCTGGAGCTGACCGAGGCGCGCCATGCGAAGTACGGCGGCACGCTGTTTCATCTGGAGCCGAACATCAAGGACTGCCTGGGCGGCCTGCGCGATGTGCATGTGTGCGCGTGGATGACGACGCTGCGCAGTGCTGGAGAACAGGCGGGGCGAAACGGCGGCGCGACGGAGTCTCCCGAGGAAGGCAACGACTTCGGCAAGGCGGTGGAGTTTCTGTGGCTGGTGCGCTGCTTTCTGCACTACCGGCACGAGCGCGACGACAATACGCTGGACTGGCAGGCGCAGGACGCGGCAGCGGCCCGGGCGATTGGCGTGGATGGCGGCGAGCCCAGAGGAAACGATGCTGCGTACTGGATGCGCTACTACTTCCGTTGCGCGCGTAGCGTCGAGCGCAGAGTAAGACAGCGGATCGGGGAGTCGGCGGCGGTGAAGGCCCCGTCGATGCTCTCGGGTCTGCGACGCGAGCGCAGGGCGGAGGAGCATCACGGGTTTCGCGTGGAGCGCGGGATGGCGGTGCTCGACGCGGTGGATCGCTCGGGGCAGGATGCGGCCGCCGATCCGGATGTGGTGCTCGATGTGTTTCGCGCAATGGCGTGGACGGGATGCGTGCTGGGCAGGGAGACAGAGGAGCGGCTGACGCGGGCGCTGCCGCTGCTCTCCGCGCAACTGGAGGAGGGCCCGGCGCTGTGGCTTCGCCTGCAGGCGATTTTGACGGGGCCGCACGCGGGCAATGCTCTGCGCACGATGCACGCACTCGGCGTGCTGGAGTTGCTGGTGCCGGAGTTTCATGGCATTGATGCGCTGGTGATTCGGGATGCGTATCACCGCTACACGGTGGACGAGCACACCTTTGTGCTGATTGACACGCTGCACGCCATGGAACGCCCGCAGAAGGGGCCGATGGCAGTGTGGGCCGAACGATTCGGCGGCGTGCTGCGCGAGCTTCCCCATGCGGGTTTGCTGTATCTGGCGGCGCTGATGCACGATACGGGCAAAGGGCACAGCACGGACGGCCACGCGGTGGCAAGCAGGCGCATGACGGAAAACGTACTGGCACGGCTGGAGTTGGACTCGTATGAGAGCGGGCTGGTGCTGGGGCTGATTGAAGGGCATCTGGAGATGTCGTCTGCACTGAGGCGCGATATTTTCGACATTGAGACGGTGAGGGGATTTGCCGCGAAGGTGCAGACGCCCGAGGCGCTGAAGATGCTGACGCTGTTTACCTATGCGGACATCAACGCCGTGCATCCCGATGCGCTGACGCCGTGGAAGGCCGAAAATCTGTGGCAGCTCTACATCGCTACGGCAAACTATCTGGACCGCAGCGTGGATGACGAGCGCGTGGGCGCGCATGAAGAGAGCGAACTGTTGCATCGGGTGGCTGCGATGCTGCCGGGCCGGAAGACGGAGGTGGCTGCGTTTCTCGAAGGGCTGCCCGAGCGGTACGTGTTGACCAGGTCGCCGGAGCAGGTGCGAAGGCACTTCGAGATGGCGACCCGCATGGATGAAGATCCGGTGCAGTTGGACTTTCACTATGCGCCGGGCGTGAGCGAGCTGACGCTGGTAACACGCGACAGGGCCCAGTTGTTTGCCAACATCGCGGGCGCGCTGGCGGCTTGGGGCATGAACATCGTCACGGCGGATGCGTTTTCAAACCGGCAGGGCATGGTGGTGGACAGCTTCCGGTTTACGGACAGCTTCCGCACGCTGGAGATGAACGTGTCAGAGCACGCGAACTTTGTGAAGAGCGTGCATGATGTGATGACCGGGCAGGTCTCGATGGAGAAGCTGCTGAGCGGACGCAGACGCGGGCGGCGCAAGGCCCCGCTGGTGACGGTGGCGACGCGGGTGGAGTTCGACGACGAGGCTTCGTCGCATTCGACGCTGGTCGAGGTGATCGCGCAGGACACGACTGGACTGCTGCGGGCGCTGAGTCTGACCGTTGCCAGCTTTGGGTGCAACATCGAAGTGGCTCTGGTAGACACGGAAGGCGAGACGGCGATTGATGTGTTTTACCTGACGCGGAACGGCGCGAAGCTGGAAAAAGGACTCGAAGCGGAGCTGAAAGAGGCGCTGGTCGAGGCCGTGAATGAGAACGCCAGCCAGTCGTAGTGGGCTTTTGATGCGTGCCAGCCAACGGAAACCCACTCAGGCCGCGTCTCATAAAGCAAGAACAATAGCCTTTGGTAACTCCGGGAATTGCGCGAGCGGCGTGACCGGGACTGCGCAAGCGTTTTATTATTAGAGATATGACCACTCCTGCCAATGAAACATCAAGCAATGGCCGCCCGACGGCCGTTCCGCAGAAAAATGATCGCTACATCTTTGGAAGCCTGGACAGCTTTGGCAAGAACCAGGAGAAGCTGCGCGAGGTAAGCTGGGGCGAGGAGCCGACCGAGGGCGTGCTGCTGGCCTCGATGGACGCGGCGATTAATTGGGTGAGGAAGAATTCAGTGTGGCCGATGACCTTCGGGCTGGCCTGCTGCGCGATTGAGATGATGTCGATGGGCGGGTCGCGGTACGACATTGCGCGGTTTGGCGCGGAGGTGTTTCGCCCGTCGCCCCGGCAGAGCGACCTGATGATTATCGCGGGACGTGTGTCGCAGAAGATGGCGCCGGTGATCCGGCGGCTCTACGAGCAGATGCCGGAGCCGAAGTGGGTGATCTCGATGGGCGCGTGCGCGACCTCGGGCGGAGTGTTCAACAACTACGCGCTGTTGCAGGGCGTCAATCAGGTGATTCCCGTGGACATTTACGTTCCGGGGTGCCCGCCGCGGCCTGAACAGTTGTTGTACGCGATTACGCTGTTGCAGGAAAAGATCCAGCAGGAACGTGGAACAGTACGGAAGACGTTGAATCTGGGCTAGATGCGGGGTGCGCCGAACCTTGGTTACTGGGTAGGTTCCAACGGCTTGCGTTTGGGAGGTTTTTACGGATTTCGCTGGTAAAGTATTGAAAAAGATAGTCGGTGAAGAGTAATTTTTTCCGAGAGTTAGCAACTGCGATAAGCTGTAAGGAATCGAACAATTTCAACCGAGCCATTAAACCGGGTTCGTGAAACAGTGGATGAATTTGAGCGGAGGAAGTCGAATGGATTATAGCCCTTTACGTAATGTTGGCCGGTTAGTACTGGCTGCATGTGCAGTCAGTCTTGGTGTTATGAGTCTGGGTGCGCAGACTGTGCCCAGCACAGCCGCCCCTATGGGGCTTAACCCCTCACGAGTCGATGTGTTCCTGGGGTATTCCTATTTTGGAGCACATGGGCAACTGAAGCCTGCGGGGATCAACTACTCCTCTATTGATTACGGTGCGTTGGGGAGCGGTGCGTATTACTTCAACAAGTACTTCGGCGGCGAGGCGATCATTGCGGCCCATCCGGACGGCAAGAACGATGGCCTGTATACCATCTCGGCCGGTCCGATCTTCCGCGCTCCGATGCAGAACTTCACGCTCTTCGCCCATGGCCTGGTTGGCGCGGCGAAGATGACCGGGCCGGATTCGGACTCGGGCGGCTATCACAACCCCTGGCAGTGGGGCCCGGCGCTGACGGCCGGTGGCGGCATGGATTACGACCTGCCGTTCTTCAATAACCGGTTTTCGTTCCGCCTGTTTGAGGCCGACTATCGCTATATTCACGAGAACTACGGTCCGTTCACGCCGCCTCCGACGGCTGGCCAGATGGGCGGGCGTGCGAACCTGAGCGGTGCTGAGCTGAGCACGGGTCTGGTCGCTCACTTTGGCCACATCATTCCTCCTCCGCCGGTAGCGTATGCCTGCTCGGCTGCCCCTGCGGAAGCGTTCCCCGGCGACCCGATTACAGTGACGGGCACGGCCTCGAACCTGAACCCGAAGAAGACGGCCAGCTACACCTGGACGACCGACGGCGGCACGATCTCAGGCACGTCCAACGTGGCCAACATTGACACCAAGGCTGCTGCTCCGGGAACGTATACGGCCAAGGGCCACGTCTCGGAGGGCGCGAAGCCCGGTCAGATGGCGGACTGCTCCGCGCAGTACACCATCAAGCAGTTCGAGCCGCCGACGGTAAGCTGCTCGGCGAACCCGACTACGGTCCAGCCCGGCGATTCGGCGACGATTACCTCGACGGGCTCGAGCCCGCAGAACCGTCCGTTGACCTACAGCTACAGTGCATCGGCTGGCACGGTCTCCGGCAACGGCTCGACGGCCACGCTGAGCACCGCGGGCGCTGCGCCTGGAACCATTACTGTGACCTGCAACGTGGTTGACGACAAGGGCCAGACGGCCTCCTCGACGACCTCGGTGACGGTCAATGCTCCTCCGCCGCCTCCCGCGCCGAAGACCAGCGCGCTGTGCACGGTGAACTTCGAGCGTGACAAGCGCCGTCCGACCCGCGTGGACAACGAAGGCAAGGCCTGCCTGGACGATGTCGCCCTGAGCATGCAGCGTTCGTCGGATGCGAAGCTGGCCCTGACCGGCAACGCAGCCACCACGGAGAAGCACGGTACTGACCTCGCAACCGATCGCGCGATCAACACCAAGGACTACCTGGTCAAGGAGAAGGGTATCGACGCAGGGCGCATCTCGCTCTACACCGGCACTCAGGACGCCAAGACCGTGACCACGACCCTGATTCCCGCCGGTGCGACACTTGACACCACGGGTATCACCTCGGTTGACGAGGGAGCCTACGCGGCGGCGCATGAGAAGAAGCATCATGTTGTGCGTCATCACGCAGCCAAGAAGGCCGCGAAGTAAATAGAAACGCAGTAAGGACAGGGCTGACTGGATTTCTATCCAGTCAGCCTTTGTCATGTATCCGCCGGGAAAATTCCGGTTTGTTCTAGACTGGTTTTATGACGGGAAACGAACGTTGAAGAGACGGTACAAGATTCAGGCTGTATTGCTGGCGCTGTTGTTTTCTTTTTTCTGCCTTCGGTTGCACGCGGTCAACTGGCTCCCATTTGGCCCGGATGGCGGCGATGCCCGCTCCTTTGCTGTAGACCCGCAGGACCCATCGCATCTTTATTTAGGCACTGTGACCGGATGGATCTACGAGTCGCACGATGCGGGCGCAAGCTGGCAGCGTCTGGCCTGGATCGGTAAGCGCGACGACCTGGTGCTGGACTCGATTGTGGTGGATCAGGCGAATCCGAAGCATATCGTCGTGGGCGCATGGGTGATGGGAAGTCCTGATGGCGGTCTCTACGTCAGCAACGATGGCGGAAAGATCTGGGCGGACGAGGTGGACATGCGCGGGCAGTCCGTTCTCTCTTTGGCGGCTGCGCCGTCGAACCCGAACATTCTGGTGGCCGGAACGCTGAAGGGCGTGTATCGCTCGACCGATGGCGGCGATCATTGGAGCCTGATCAGTCCGCCGGGCAGCCAGGAGATTCACGAGGTCGAGTCGATCGCAATCGACCCGGTGAATCCGGAGATTATTTACGCGGGCACGTGGCACCTGCCTTGGAAGACGTCCGACGGCGGGGCGCACTGGGTCAACATCAAGGAAGGCGTGATCGACGACTCGGACGTGTTTTCGATCATCGTCGATCCGAAGGACCCGAAGGTGGTCTACGCGAGCGCGTGCTCGGGAATTTACAAGAGCGACAACGCCGGCCTGCGGTTTCAAAAGGTGCAGGGAATTCCTTCGACCGCACGCAGGACGCGGGTGTTGATGCAGGATCCGAAACATCTGAACATCGTCTTTGCCGGTACGACGGAGGGGTTGTTCCGGTCGGGAGACTCAGGCAAGACATGGCTGCGCACGACCGGGCCTGATGTGATTGTGAACGATGTGTACGTCGATCCTGATGACACGAACCGCGTGCTGCTGGCGACGGACCGGGGCGGCGTGCTGGCGAGCCGCGATGGGGGCTACTCCTTTGTGCCGTCGAATAAAGGGTTTTCTTCGCGGCAGATTGTTTCTTATGTTGCCGACTCGGAGTTCCCGGCGCGGATTTACGTTGGCGTGGTGAACGATAAGGCGTGGGGCGGCGTCTTTGTCAGCGAGAACGGCGGGCTGACGTGGACGCAGAAGAGCGCGGGTCTTGACGGCCACGACGTGGTGAGCCTGGAGCAGGCGCCGGACCGGACGATTCTGGCGGGCACGCGGCATGGAATCTATCGTCTCGATGGCGATGTGTGGAGCAGGGTAGATAAGGTGTCGCTCGCTGAGCCGGCTCGCGGTCGATCTGCTCGCGGGCACGCTGTGGCGGTGTCGGCTCGGATGCGCGAGAAGGATGGGCCGTATGACGGAATGGTCTCGTCGATGGCGCATACCGGCGACATTCTCTACGCCGCGACTGCGGATGGGTTGTTGATGAGTCATACGGCTGGCGTGAACTGGAGCCTGACGCCGGGCGTGCCGGTGCATGATTGGGACAACGTTGCGGCTGCGCGGTCGATGGTGGCCGTCGCGACGCTGCACTCGGCGATGCTGACCATCAACGGTGGAATACGCTGGACGGCTGTGAGACTTCCTGCTGCGCTGAGCCAGGTGGATGCGCTGGCGGTCGATGGTGCGGGTGGATTGTGGGTAGGCGGGCCCGAAGGCGCGTTCATCTCGGAGAACGGCGGCGCAAGCTGGACGACGCTCAGCACGGTGACGCTGCATGGCGTCAACTGCCTGTACTTCGACGAGCCTTCGCAGCAGATGCTGATTACGGCGGACAACGGGAACACCATCGCCTACGCGGTGCATCTGCCGGACATGGCGGTGAAGTACTGGAACACGGGTTGGAACCTGCGGCTGGTGCGGCAGGTGGGAGACCACCTGGTGGGTGCGACGCTGTTTGACGGTATCGTGGTGCAGCCGCGCATGGTGGACTCGGCCGAGGCGCATGGTCACTGATTGGGCCGCGAGGAATAGAATTGAAGTATGAGTTTGACTGCATCCAGCCCGCGTGCTCGCCACTCCTTTCAGACGGACGATCCGGCGCTTTGGCCGATTGCGGAGAAGGTGCGGGCGGGCGAGCGGCTGGCGTTCGAGGATGGGGTCGCGCTCTATCGCTCGGGCGACATTCTGGCGGTGGGCTGGCTGGCTAATCAGGTGCGCGAGCGGCTGCATGGCGATACGGCTTACTTCAATGTGAATCGGCATATCAATCCGACCAATGTGTGTGTGGCTTCGTGCAGGCTGTGTGCGTTCGGCAAGAAGAAGGGCGACGCGGGCACGTATACGATGGCGCTCGAAGAGGCGTGGGAGGCGGCTGGATCAGGCTATGTCGAGGCGGTGACGGAGTTTCACATCGTCGGCGGGCTGCATCCTGATCTTCCGTTTGAGTACTTCCTGGATCTGGTGCGCGGGCTGAAGGAGCGGTTTCCGAAGGTCCACATCAAGGCGTTCACGATGGTGGAGGTTGCGTTTCTGGCCAAGCGTGCGAAGCTGACGATTCCGGAGACGCTGGAGCAGATGAAGGCGGCGGGCGTGGACTCGATGCCGGGCGGCGGCGCGGAGATTTTTGCTGATCGCGTGCGGCACATTATCTGCGACCACAAGATCGACGGCGGCGAGTGGCTGGAGACGGCGCGGGCGGCGCACAGGATCGGCCTGCGGTCGAATGCGACGATGCTTTATGGGCACGTCGAGAACGACGAGGACCGCGTGGATCATCTGATTCGGCTGCGTGCGGTGCAGGACGATACGGGCGGCTTCCAGACGTTTATTCCGCTGGCGTTTCATCCAGACCATACGGCGCTGGCTCATATTCCGAAGACGACTGGGATGATGGACCTGCGGCAGATTGCGGTGGGTCGGCTGATGCTGGACAACTTCGCTCACGTGAAGAGCTACTGGCAGATGGTCTCGCCGAAGATGGCGCAGATCTCGCTGCGGTTCGGGGCGGACGACATCGACGGAACGGTGGTGGAGGAGAAGATCTACCACGAGGCCGGGGCGGTGACTCCGCAAGGGCTGCGACGGGCGGATTTGATTCGTCTGATTACCGAGGCCGGGCGCGTTCCGTTCGAGCGGGACACGCTCTATCGGGCGGTGACGCGGAGCGAGGACAGCTTTACGGTGGCGGTTTAGGCAGGGTACCCCTCCCCCTATCTCATATCTAAAATACTTCAAACAAATGGGTTAGATGGGGGGTATCTCCGGGTATCGGCGCACGTTTCGTGCCATTCCTCCTCCCAAGTCGAAAGGCCCGGCTGGTTCCAGCCGGGCCTTTCCTGAGCTTCTATATCTATTATGGCAGATTGGAAAAACTCGACCGCCAGATTTTTTTAAAAGTTTGTGAGAAGCGGGTTGCTTCGTTGCGGAAGGGAAATGCAAACGTGGCTGGTTGAGCTGCGTTCTTCCCATCCTTGTCGCGATGAAGCTGCGCGTGGAGGGGGCACCCGAGCGTTTGTGGCGCTTCGGACAGAATGCGGGGATTCTTCCCATTCGACTTCGCTCAGGGCAGGCTGCTGCGCTCAGAATGACAGTGCTGTGAGAGGTTGGCGGTGATTTGGGATATTATCGATAACATAATATTTTCGATATGATCTGCTTCTCTCCGTGGGGGATGTCCTTGTCTGGATTGAGTGACCGTCGCCGGTTCCTTCAGCAGTCCGGGGCGTTGATGGCTGGTGTGGCTGCGCGTTCGGCTGGGGTGAAGCCGGGGCAGCGCCGGAGGAATGTGTTGTTCCTTGCGGTGGATGATCTGCGGCCCGCGCTTGGTTGTTATGGCGACCGGTATGCTGTAACGCCGAACATCGATGGGTTGGCGGCGCGAGGGGTGAGGTTTGCTCATGCGTATTGTCAGCAGGCGGTGTGTAATCCTTCGCGGCAGTCGCTGATGACGGGGCGGCGGCCTGACACGATTCGGGTGTGGGACTTGAAGACGCATTTTCGGAAGACTTCGCCGGGGGTGGAGTCGCTGCCGGAGGTGTTTCGCAGGCAGGGGTACTTTGCGCAGTCGTTTGGCAAGATCTATCACGGTGAGGCGCCGATGGCCGATCCGGAGTCGTGGAGTGTGCCGGAGCAGTTTCAGTACACGCCGAAGAGCGATCAGTATCGGCTGGCACGGAACCATGTGCATCGCACGGCGGGGAAGGCGGATGCGGATGAGTGGGTGGACGCTTCCGATGACGCCTATCCGGATGGCGAGGTGGCGAAGGCGGCGGTTACGGCTCTGGAGAGGCTGGCCGCCGAGCAGGAGCGTCAGCCGTTCTTTCTGGCGGTGGGGATGCGGAAGCCGCATCTGCCGTTCACCGCTCCGTTGCGGTATTGGGAGATGTTTGCGAGCAGAGTTGTGCCGCCGATTGATCGGGAGGCACCGCCTGACGGCGCGCCTGAGCTTGCGCTGCATGACTCGAAAGAACTGCGGGGGTATCTGGGGATTCCGCAGGGCGGGCCGATTCCGACTGCGCAGGCTGAGCGGCTGAGGCGTGGCTACTATGCTGCGATGGCGTATACGGACGCTCAGGTTGGGCGTGTGCTGCGTGCTCTGCGACAGACTGGACTTGATCGCGAGACGGTCATCGTCTTCTGGGCCGACCATGGGTATCATCTGGGCGAACACGGGCTGTGGTGTAAGACGACGAACTATGAGCGGGATACGCATGTGCCCCTGATTGTGGCCGATCCGATGCTGCCGGGCGGCGCGGTGTGCGAGGCGCTGGTGGAGCTGGTGGATGTCTTCCCGACGCTGTGCGAGATGTGCGGAGTGGCACCGCCGACGGGGCTGGAGGGCAAGAGTCTGACGCCCTGGCTGCGAGATCCAAAGCATGCGAGTCCGGCGGCGGCGCGGAGCCAGTTTCCGCGGCCATGGTTTTACCGAGGTCAGCCGGAGACGATGGGGTATACGGTGCGGACGAAGACGCATCGGTATGTGGAATGGCGGCGGTTTGGGACGGAGAAGATCGTTGCGCGGGAGCTCTACGAGGTGCGCGCGGGGATGCCGGATGAGACAGTGAATCTGGCCGGCCGGGCGGAGTTCGAGGCGCTGATGCGGGAGATGCGCGGCTATATTGTGTGACGGTCTTGCTGCCCGATTCAGAGGCGGGATGACCGTCTCGGATTGACGCTGCGCCTGTGAGTGGGCAGGGAAAGTTAGGTTATTAATTGTGCAAAAGTCTGCAAGGGAAAACTGCGCGGTGTGGGTGCGGCTTGGGTAAAGCCCGTGTTTTCAAGGGAAATTTGAGGGTTTTGATGGGACGCATCTGTTTTGTTAATGGCGTTTCAGTTGCTAGTTAAAGCAGCGTAGCAAAGAGTTGCAGGTTGCAGAGCCCCTGCTCCCGCCTTCGTGGAGGTGTGGGTAGACGGCTGAGATGCGCTCGCTCGACTGGCACCAACGGGTGTTCACACGGCGGGCAGAACCAACTGGATGCTTCTGAAGGGACGGCGATTCGTAGCCGGTCCGGTCGAGGCACTCAGGGAACCCTAAACATAGTGCCGCCATGTACGCGGAGGAGGCTACACCATGTATCTGTTCTTCAGTCCTGCTTTGGTTGCTCTGCTTATGATCTCGATCATTCAACTGCGCGATCAGTTTGCGACGTTGAGCTAAGGTTCCGTTCTGTTCCAGCCCCCGGGTTGCTGAGCGGTATCGCCCTTTTCGTGTGAAGCCAGGCTTGCGCCTGGCTTTGCTGCGTTCGGGGCATTTTCTGTGTGGGTGTGGTCGGCTGCGGGCCGATGTGAAACGCCTTGGGGAAGGACGACAAATCCCGCTTGGGAATGTGGTTTGAGGTGCCGGGTTTTGGGCGTGATCCGATGAAAAATGCGGGGGTCTCTCCACTGCGGCGGCAAAAGACGCCGCCTCCGGTCGAGATGACGTGTGGTGAATGATGGTGGTGAATGGTGTTGCGATTCTGCAACGCGATGCACATGGTGGAAGCCCTGGTGCATCGGGGTCTGGCGGTGGAGCACCATGGTGAGTTACTTGCGAGCCATGTGCTGCGCAGACGTAACCAGCGTGTTTTCCGCGTGATGGGGACAGGAGAAGTTGCGGAAGAAATGTTGTGCAATATTTTGCATGTTCTCTTGAGCGGGGGCTGAGGTGTGATGCAGCCGGTGGGGCTGGATGCTGGATTTCCCTTGTAAACACGGGGGTTTTTGCGAAATGCCGACGCGGGTGGGAAATGGCATGGCAGTTGCAACTATGCATGGTATTGCAAAGCAATTTAGGTAACTGGCCGTTTGCGCGATGAAAGGATGCGGGGCGGCTGAAACAGAATGGCGGCAATGTGGGAGCGGGTCAAAGGCGTCCACAGGCCGCACAGGAGAGGTGTGTGCCAGATGAGTTGCGAACGTAGTTCGACCAAAGCAGCCATTTATGGTGCGTCACTGAAAACCATGCGCTCGATGAGACGAGCGCGGAGAGAACACCGAACACATGAAGAAACTTGCTGTACTTCTACCCATTGTCTGTCTTGCGGTTGCTTCGATGGCGGCACACGCGGACACACTGAAATTTGATAACAATCCGAGCGGCACCAGTATTGGGCCGTACAACCTGACGTATACGAATGCGGGCGGTTCGAGTGTAGAGCAGTTGTTCTGCATGAATGACTACCTGGAGATTCATACCGGCGAGAGCTGGGGCGTGAATGTGCTCAATGGCTCTGCGTTTGCCGGCAGCGCGAACCATACGACGGGCTTCCGGTATGAAGAAGAGGCCTATCTCTATAGCCAATTCACTGGGAGCAATGCGGGCACGGTGCAGCACGCGCTGTGGCAGATCTTCGATCCGAGCAACTGGAGCAATAAGAACACGGCCTCGAATGCGCTGGTCTCGGCTGCGTATGGCTTTGCGCTGGGCAATGTGGGCAATGTGTCCGGCAACTCGATCCTGTCGGCGGCGACGTTCTACATCTACGACGGCAAGGGTACGCATCCGGAGTGCGATGGCGCGCCGCAGAACTTTGTCGGCGGGTCGCCGGTGCCTGAGCCTTCGAGCCTGATGCTGTTCGGCAGCGGCTTGCTGGTCCTGGCGGGTGTGGTGCGCCGGAAGATGGCGCGTTCGTAGCGACGCTTTAGGGGAGGGCCGGTGGTTCCGTCCCTTCTGTTGCAGTTCACGAAGTTCAAATCGCAGTGCCGCCGAGTGCGGAGGGAGGCTACATCATGTATCTATTTTTCAGTCCTGCTTTGGTTGCTCTGGTGGTGATTTCGCTGATTCAGATTCGGGATCAGTTTGCTGTGTTGAGTTAGTGGAGTTTGTTGTCGAGAGAGATTCCGCCAGCAACGAAAGTCGCAGTGCAACAAGTTGCACATACGACGGAACCCGCGCTTTTTCAATGTCGAGACGCGCCCAGAGGTTCTGGGGAACTAATAGCTAGCTGAATACCTACCTGGGCGGGTGATTTTTTAACCCGCCCGATTCCATGCATAGTGGAGTTGCTTCACTGCTGTACATTTTTTTCGCTAGGAGAATCCCATGTACGCTTTCTTTACCCCTGCAATGGCCGCTCTGGTGGTGATTGCATGCATCACGCTGCGTGACCAGTTTGCAACGCTCGGCTAATCGCTCTTAAGGCTTAACACCGATAACACCGATCAGAACAGAGAGGAAGTTTCGAACTCCCCACTCTCTGTTTTGATCGGTGTTTTTCTGTGTGGTCGATGTTTAAGAGCGCGGAGATTCCCGCATAGGCTAGACAGGCTGTAGTCCGCCCGGCAGCGTGTTTAGAAAGGCCCCTTATATTTGCCGGTTCTTTCGTGGGGCTGAAGAGAGTGTGTGAGTATATGTCGTGCCCTTGGCGCTGAATTGAAGAGTGGCGGTCTGGTGCACGGTCGACGCCGTGCTGTTAGCCAGGCCGAGAGTGAATCGGAGATTCCTTAAGGCGGCTCTGATTCACTCTCGGTGGGCCATGGAAGGAATGGGCGCAGAAAAGAAATGCGGGGATTCTTCGCTGCGCTCAGAATGACGGGTCAAAAAATGTGCCAGAATGACGGGTTGAACATCGGAGACTTCATCAGAGGCTCCTTAAGTTTTTATTTCGCCTGGAGGACGGCTACGCCGTAGTGGTTGAGCGTGACGGTGGACTCGTCCTTGCCGCTGAGGACGGCGTGCATGGTCGAGGGTAGTTTGACGGTTTGTGGAGCTTTGTTGAAGTTGACGAGGATGAAGACCTTCTTGCCGTTGCCCTCGCGCGGGTAGACATCGACACCGTCGGGGACGGGGCCGAAGGCTGGGGTGACGCCGCTGGTTTTGGCCATCCACCTGGCGGCGTTGAGCATAGCGGCGTCGTCCATCCATGCGCCGATGTAGGTGATCTGGCCTTTGCCGACCTTGCGGGTGATGGCGGCGGGTTGGCCGTCGAGCCAGCCGTTGGATTTGCCGTAGCGCATGAGGACCTGGGTGTCGGGCGAGGAGGTCGAGAGTTGCTCGGCCCAGATCTTCGAGGTGGTTGCGCCCCAGAGGCCAGTGACGGGGACGGTGTCGCCGGGTTTGTCGTCGATGGCGTAGAACTGATCGACGCGGCCGCCGAGGAGATCAGCGAGAGGACCGGGTTCGCGCTGGGGCCAGAGGCCGTTGTCCTCGTTCTTCATGCCGGTGCGCTGGCCGAGGACGAGATGGCCGCCGTTCTGGACGTAGGCGATGAGGTTTTTGGCAGCGGCTTCGGTGATGACTTCGAGGCCCGGTGCGACGACGAGTTTGTATTGGCTGAGATCGACCGTAGGCTGCACGATGTCGACCGACTGGGCGACCTGGCGGAGCGGCTTGTAGTAGCTGACGATCTGTGTGATGGGGTCGAAGTTCTTGTTGTGGCGCTGCCAGTTGATGGCCCAGCGCGAGTCGTAGGAGTGGAGGATGGCGACTTCGGAGTGGACGCTGGTTCCGGCGAGGACCGGGCCTGCTTTTGCGAACTCTGCGCCGATCTGTTTGACCTCGGAGTAGAGCGGGACGGGTGTGCCGTCTGCGCCGACGAGTGTGCCGTGGAGTTCTTCCTGACCGTTGAGCGCGGAGCGCCACTGCCAGTACTCGACCGCATCGGCTCCGTGGCCGATGTCGTGCCATGCCATGGCGCGGACTTCGCCTTTGTCGAGTGGGGTGTTGACGGGGGCCCAGTTGACGAAGCCGGGCTGCGTCTCCATGACCCAGAAGTTTTTGCGGAGGAAGCCGCGGGTGAGGTCGTGTGCCGCGCCGTTGCGGTACGGGTCGAGATGTCCCTCGCCGACGTAGTCATCCCATGAGGCGAGGTCGAGGTCCTGCGAGACGGTGTAATGGTCGTAGCCGTCGAACCAACCCATCATGTTGGTGGTGATGAACTGACTGGGGTCGGCGTTGGCGCGGATGACGTCGAGCTGGTTCTTCTGGTAGCTGCGCCAGGTGTCGGAGACGAAATGCTTCCAGCTCAAGAGCAGGCCAGGGTTGCCGTATTTTTCTTCGATGGGAATCTGTGACCAGTCGGTGTAGGTCTGGGACCAGTAGGCAGTGGTCCAGCGGGTGTTGAGGTTGTCGAGCGTCTTGTAGTGCTGGTGGCACCACTCGTCGAACTGTTTCTGGTCTTCGGGGCCGTAGCTCTCCCGGGCGTACTCGTTGTCAATCTGCCAGCCGATGACGTTGGGGTTGTGGCCGTAACGTTTGGCCATGCGCTCGGCGATGTCGCGGGCGAACTCACGGTATTTGGGATTGGCCCAGTCGAACTGCTGACGGTTGCCGTGCTGGTCGCGGCGTCCGTCTTCGCCGATGCGGAGAGTCTCGGGATATTTGGTGGTGAGCCAGGCGGGCGGCGCAGCGGTGGGAGTGCCAAGGACGACGTAGATGTGGTGGTGGGCGGCGTCGGCGATGGCGTGATCGAGCCATTCCCACTGGTAGTCGCCCTCGGTAGGCTCCATGGTGGACCAGGCAAACTCGCCGACGCGGACGAAGCGGATGTGGGCCTGCTCCATGAGGGTGAGGTCGGCGTCCCAGCGGGATTCGGGCCACTGCTCGGGATACCAGGCCGCGCCGAGGTAGAGCGGCGGGTGGGCTTCGGGTTGCTGTGCCTGCGCGTTTGCTGGCAAGGGGGCGGCAACGGCGAGCAAGGCGGCGAGTGCAGGGACGAGGAGCTTGGGTAGTGATACGGTCATGCGGTCTCCGGCTGGGTTGCTGTTGAATTTTGCGATGCACCCATAGTAGCTGCTGATGCGGATTAATGAAACCGTGTTCATGGGTTGGTGTTTTAAGGGGAAGGCTGAGGTCTGGGGTGGATTTGAGAAATACGGGGGTCTCTCCGCTGCGGCGGCAAAAAGCGCCGCCTTCGGTCGAGATGACGTGTGTACGTGCAGCGGAAACCCGCCTTAGCGACGATGAAGCCGTCGCGAAGATGGGCACCCGGCGCTCACGCAATTTTTATCTGGGTGCAGTTGTTGATAGAACGCGAAGGTTCGTGCAGCTACGAAAGAATGCGGGGATTCTTCCCCGTTCGCTGCGCTCAGGGCCAGAATGACAACGATTGTAGATGGCTGTTGCAGACGAGACAGCGAAGATGCGCGGTCAGGTGGTGGATTTTGCGGGTGGGACGATGGCGGCGGCGAGTAGAAGCATGGCAGCGGTTCCGATGGCTGGAACGGCGAGGCCGGCGCGGAGGTTTTGGAAGTGAGTGGAGACGATGCCGGTAAACCATGGCAGCGTGGCTCCGCCGAGCGATGCTGCGGCGAAGAGCGGGCCGAGGCGCGGATGTCTCCCTGCGCGCGTGAAGAGGAAGGCGAGGATGAGCGGGTAGAGTGGGGCGATGGTGAGTCCGGCGAGCAGGGTGAGCGCGATGATGTGGCCCGGGCCAAGATGATGCGCGAAGATCAGCAGTGCCTGGGTGAGGACGAGCAGAGTGGCGGCGAGGCGGTAGAGGGTTTCTTCGCGCAGGCGGTTGAGCGGCGTCGCCATCAGGAGACGGCCGATGAGCTCGGCGGTCCAGAAGTCGAAGGCGATGGTGGAGGCGTGCGCCGTGGAGTTGACGCGGATGGCGTAGCTTGGCAGCCAGCCTCCGAGAGCGTTTTCGACGCCGACGTAAAGCAGCATGGCGATGGCGAAGAGGACGAGCAGGATTGGCGACAGCGAGATGCGAGGCCCGGGCGCGTCGGCTTGCGGACTGGGAGCGGGCGCTTCGTGTGGGATGGCGAAGGCGCCGAGAGCGGCCACGAGCAGAATCGATGCGGTGAGGTAGAAGAAGGTGTCGATGCCGGAGGGACCGCAGGCGCGGACGAGGATGGGGCAGAGGATGGCGCCGATGCTCCACGCAACGTTGAGGACGGCGAGCAGGCGCGAGCGGGATGAGGTGGCGAAGGTGCCGGTGATGACGTTGCCGGCGGTGAGTCCCGCGCCGAGGCCGAGGCCGACACAGAAGAACGCAATGTGCGCGGCGTTGAAGTTGACGACGGTAAGCGCGACGCACCCTGCCGCGGTCAAGATCGCGCCCGAGATGACGCTGAGGCGGAGACGGTGCACGGCGACGTATGCGCCGATGAGCTGGCCGGTGAAGCTGGCGGTGAAGAGCGTTCCGGCCTGCGCGTCCTGAATGTGCCAGCGGGCGATGAGCGCAGGGAGCAGCGGCCCGAGCATGACCGTGGCGACTCCGGCGATGCCGAAGTAGAAGAAGACAGGCGCGAGTGTGCGGAACGCATGTGCGCGGGACGATGGCCGGGCGTCTGTCGCTGGGAGCATGGAGTCGTGCGTGCCTCGAAGCGTTTGGTCTAGTGAAGTTTATAGTCCGGCGAGCGTCTACAGTGGGCTGGGTGCGGAAAAGGCTTGTTTGGAGATGAAGCGTGAACGGCCCAGGGCTCAAGAGGGTGCTGAAAAAGTCATTGGCGAAGAGAAAGGCGTACCTCAGCGGCTAAAGCCGCGCTGATTTTGCGGTACTTGCGGCACGGCTGAAGCCGTGCCCTTAAGCAAAACGGACTTTTTCAGCACCCTCTAAA
>NZ_DASUBE010000100.1:0-31778 GCF_035763405.1 Edaphobacter sp. | reverse complement strand
CGCGCCGGTGCAGGCTACCTTGCGCGCAGCCTCGGCCACGGCGTGCATCGCGCCGAGCTTCGGGTCGAGGTACGTCCAGCGACCATTGCCTGCAAGCGCCATCGCAAGACCGCGCTGCGTGCCTTTGATGCGCATGACTCCGGCCTCGCCACCGGGGCCCTGCACGGTGTTGGTCTGGACCATCGAATCGTACTGCTCATAGACCCAGCGTTTGTCGCAGATGTTCGCGCTCGCCAGCAGTTTCTTGAGGTCGGCAGTATAGTCGCGCGGCTTCTTCAGTTCTTCGAGGACGTGCGCGGGCGGGTCGAGCGGGACTGGGGGCTTCCACTCGCCGACGGGGCGGCGGTAAACGGGCGCGTCGTCGGTAAGGAACTTGTTCGGGATGTCGGCGACCAGCTCGCCATGCTGGGTGATGCGCATGTTCGGCTCGGCCGTGACCTCGCCGACGATGGAGGCATCGAGTCCCCACTTGGTGAAGACGTCGAGGACTTCCTGTGCGCGGGCCTTGTCGGCGACCAGCAGCATCCGCTCCTGCGACTCGGAGAGCATGATCTCGTAGCTGGTCATGCCGGTCTCGCGCTGCGGCACGCGGTCCAGTTCGACGGTGAGGCCAAGTTCGCCGCGCGCGCCCATCTCACAGGTCGAGCAGGTCAGCCCCGCTGCGCCCATGTCCTGAATGCCCAGCACAGCGCCGGTCGCCATCGCTTCGAGGCAGGCTTCGAGGAGGAGCTTTTCCATGAAAGGGTCGCCCATCTGAACGTTGGGGCGCTTCTGCTCGGAGCCTTCGGTGAACTCTTCCGAGGCCATCGTGGCCCCGTGGATGCCGTCACGGCCCGTCTTCGCGCCCACGTAGATGACCGGGTTGCCGACGCCGACGGCCTTGGCATAAAAAATCTCGTCGATCTTCACCAGCCCAAGCGCGAAAGCGTTTAGCAGCGGATTGCCGGAGTAGCACGGCTCGAAGCGCGTCTCGCCGCCCAGGTTAGGGACGCCGAAGCAGTTGCCGTACCCGGCAACACCATGCACGATGCCGGTGGCGACCTGATGGTTTTTGCGCCGCAGGGCCTCATCTGGTTCCGCTTCGTCGAGCGGGCCAAACCGCAGCGAGTCCATCACGGCCAGCGGGCGGGCGTTCATGGTGAAGATGTCGCGCAGGATGCCGCCGACGCCTGTGGCCGCTCCCTGATACGGCTCGATGTAGCTGGGGTGGTTGTGCGACTCGATCTTGAAGGCGCAGGCCCAGCCGTCGCCCACGTCGATGATGCCCGCGTTCTCGCCGGGTCCCTGCACGACGCTGCCGGGGCCGGAGGTGCGCTCTCCCCTGGTCGGCAGCCGCTTCAGGTGGACGCGCGACGACTTATAGGAGCAGTGCTCCGACCACATCACGGAGAAGATGCCCAGCTCGGTCAGCGACGGCGTGCGGCCCATCGAGGCCTCGATCCGGGCGTACTCGTCGGGCGTGATGCTGTGCTGCCTGAGCAGCTCCGGCGTGATGGTGGCCGGGGCCGGAATCTGGGTCTGGATAGGAGGCTGAACTTGCGTGTTGGGCATGGCTCGCTCCTCTATTGTCGCATGGTGGGCGAGGCGCGACAGACGAGCTGCATCTACGGGATTTAGTGGCGTTCGAGCGTGGCGCGGTCCCACTTGGCCAGATCGGCGGCGACGGCGTATGTGCTCTGGAGGAACTCCAGGAGCGCATCGTCCGGCGAGGGCTGGGTGCGCAGGGAGTCGTATTTGAAGATGAACTCCCCCAGGGCTTTG
The DNA here is from genome assembly GCF_035763405.1 of Edaphobacter sp. Lineage (NCBI taxonomy): Bacteria > Pseudomonadati > Acidobacteriota > Terriglobia > Terriglobales > Acidobacteriaceae > Edaphobacter > Edaphobacter sp. The sequence continues at coordinate 30,017 of NZ_DASUBE010000100.1, read as the reverse complement.
TCCCATCCCGCTGCCGTGGGGCGGATGGATGCATCGGCCAGTCCCTTCGGTACCGGGGCGGCGTAGGCATAGAACGCGGCGGCGCCGTAGCCTCCGTTGCCGGGCCAGAAGCCCGCGCTGATGACCTCGTGCGAGTAGGCCTCGCGCTGGATGCTGTCGGCCCCGTCGCGCGGTGGTGCGGGCCGTCCGGAAAAGCGCGTCACCGCAAGATCGAAGCTGCCCCAGAAGAAATGGATGGGGCTTATCTTGCCCAGAAAGTCAGTGCCGAACTTCCGGAAGACCCGCTCGGCATCGACCAGTACACGCCAGAAGCGATGGGCATATTCCGCGTCATAAGACTTGTGGACCGTGTCGGCATCGAACCGGATCGGATTCGGGACTTCCACCGGCATCGGGTTGATCTTGACCGAGACGCCGAGCGACCCGAGACAGGCGAGGTATTGTCTGTAGAACTCGGCCACCGTCTGCGGGCGCAGCGCGATTGAGCGAGTCGCGCCGGAGCCGAGCCGGAGATTCAGCTCGTGGGCGATGAAATTGAACTCGATGTCGAGCACGTCGTTGCCGCAGGAGATCGAAGACGTGCCCAGTCCATGCGCCGTAACGTAGAGCGGCACGTTCCACCAGTGGTTCTGCAGCGGCGTAAGCGCCAGCCGGGTCTTGCCGACGATCTGCGTCCACATGTGCAGGGTATCGGCGGTCTCGGCCCACTCGTTCCAGGGCAGTGCGGGCCACTGTGCGATGCTGGCTGACTGTGCGCTCACCGTCATCTCCTCCCGAACCGCAGAAAAAGAGAATACGCCTGTTTCACGCTAGCTGCCGGTGCTGCCAAATCCTGCCGCGCCGCGCGGAGTCTCGGCCAGTGCGCTGACTTCTTCAAATTGCGCTTCGATCTTCTGGACGATGCGGAGCTGGGCAATGCGATCGCCGGGCTTGATCTCGACGGTTGCGGTGCTCAGGTTCGTGATGACGACGCGGACCTCACCGCGATAGCCGGGGTCGATGACGCCGGCCAGTGTCGTGATGCCGCGCATGGCAAGCCCGGAGCGATCTTCGACCAGCGCGCCATGCGTGGCGGGAAACTCGAGCGCAATGCCGGTGGGGACGGCCAGCGTGGCTCCAGCGGCGAGCGTAACGGCTTCGGCGGCGTAGAGATCGGCGGCCAGATCGCCATAGGGGCCGCTGTGGGCGTAGCGGGGCAGTTGCGCCGCCGGGTGCAGCTTCTGGACCTTGATGTTGGGCATGGTCTCATCAGTGTACGGGACAGATTTCAAGCAACAAGATGCCGCAAAAAGGAATACCACTTTCGGGGGAGACTCATGTTGGATGAGTGACGAGTTTTCCTACAATCTTTGGGGTCAAAATAGGACAACGGGACAGGCCAGACGGTATTGCGTAAAGTCTGGCCACCGACCTCCGGGGGGAGGGAGTTATCGTGGCAGTCCGTGAAGTTCGTAGAGAACACCTGAAACTGGTTCCGGCAGACCAGGCAGCCGGATCAAAGCAAGTTACCCCGCTGGAGCGTCCCGCCGACAAGGACGCATCCTATGTCCCTCATGCGCTCAGCGTGCCGCAGTTTGCGACACTCTACGCCGTGCTCAGGCGCATGATCTCGCGGCTGCACGAAGCCATCGCCGCGCCCAGCCACGTCGCCGTCGAACTGGATGCGGACCTCGCCGGCGACACAGACGCCGTGCAGGTGCCTGACGCCACGGTATATCCTCTGGGGCTCGACGAACTCGATGAGCTGGCGCGCTCGCGGACGGGCTATGCCTTTGCCGATCTGACGCCCGAGTTGCAGGACGTCGTGCTGGACATGGTCGCTGCGGGCGATCTGACCACCGGCAAACTCGACCTGGCGTTATGGCTGGAGGAGCTGCGCAGCCACACCCGCAAGCCCGACGCGGCATAGCGCAGCTTTGCGCAGGCTAGAATCGTAGCTGCATGATCACTCGACTTGCCCGGTGGATGCGCGGCGATGAAGCGGACACGCGGCTGCCGTGGCGCATCTTCTGGGCGGCGTTCCTCGTCCGCGTGCTCTACATCACGCTCGCCCACACTTACCGCTTCCGCCTGACCGACGAGCACTTCCAGTTCGGCTGGGAGGCTGGCCGCATTGCACGTGCGCTGGCCACCGGTCACGGCTACGCGGATCCGTTCGGCAACTCGTTTGCAGGACACACGGGCGCGACGGCGTGGCTGCCGCCGCTCTATCCGCTGTTGATAGCGGGCGTCTTCAAGCTGTTCGGTGTGTACACGGCGGCCTCGGCGTGGGTGCTGCTGGTGATCAACTCGGCGCTTTCGGCTGCGACCGTGCTCGCCATCTGGGAGATCGCTGTGCGCTGCTTCTCGCGGCGGAATGCGGTCTGGTCAGCGTGGCTGTGGGCGTTGTATCCGGCGGCGATGCAGTACGCCGTGCGCTGGATATGGGAGATGACCCTGACGACCGCGGTTTTTGCGTGGGTCATTGTGCTGGCGCTCAGGATGCGCGATGTAGACCGTCATTCGAGATATGCGACTGAATCGGACTCTCGACTAACGCTGCTGTGGGCCATCTTCGGGCTGATGTGGGGTGCCATTGCGCTCTCGAACTCGACGCTGCTGCTCTTTCTGCCTGTGTGTGGGCTGTGGATTTTGATCGGTACGTGGGGCCGTCCGCACGCGCTGCGCAACGCGGTGCTGGGTGGGCTGGTCTTCCTGGCCTCGATTGCGCCGTGGGAGGCGCGGAACTTCCATGTCTTCGATACCTTCATCCCTCTGCGCGGCAATCTGGGCGCGGAGCTGTACATGGGCAATGGTCCCGGCTCGAACGGCTTCCTGATTACTTATGAACACCCGAACGAGTCCCCGAATCAGTTCCGGCTCTACGCCGAACTGGGCGAGGTGCGCTACGTGCGGATGCGAGGCGAGCTGGCGAAGGCTTATATCCGCGCGCACCCTGCGCACTTCGTCAAGGACAGCCTCAAGCGGACTTATTTTTTCTGGTTCGGAGTACCTTCGGTCTCGCCCTGGTCGGTGGAGATTCCGCGCATGCTGAACTTCGGCTTCATCACACTGGCGGGGCTGATGGGGCTTGGGTTGGCGCTGCATCGCCGTATCCCGGGCGCGGGCATGATGGCGTGGGCGTTCCTGCTGCTCCCGATCTCCTACTATCTGGTCACGGCCGGGGCGCGGTTTCGGCATCCGCTGGAGCCGCTGATGACCATCCTCGGGGTGTATCTGTTCCAGTCGGCCACGCCGCGCTATCGAGACACGAAGAGTGAGAGCGGGATGGCTTCGCCCATGGCGCGATAGCCTGCGGGCGAAGGGTGCAGGTGGTCGCCGGAGTCGTAGGCGGGCAGCAGGCGGTCTGGATGTGCAGGATCGCGTGTGGCCTTGTCGAAGTCGATGACGGCGTCGAAGTGTCCGGGCGTGCGTATCCATTGGTTGATGGCTTGGCGGTCGGCTTCGCTCAGCGGGCCGGGGTGGTAGTAGTCCGATCCGGTGTAGGGCGTGATGGTCGCGCCGATAACCTGGATGCCGCGAGCGTGCGCGCGAAGAATAATCTGCCGGTATGAACCGAGGATGCGGGCGACGAAGGCGTCGTGCTGTGCTTTGCTGATTTCGTTGAGCCGCGTGAGGCCGCCGAGGTCGTTCACTCCTTCGAGCACGATGAGGTACTTCGCGCCGGGCTGCGCGAGCACATCGCGGTCGAAGCGCGCGAGCACGTTCGGGCCGAGGCCGTCGGTCAGCAGGTGGTTGCCGCCGATGCCCTGATTCAGCACGCCGAGGTCGCGCGTGCCGGGCGCTGCCTGGAGACGGGTGGCGAGCACGTCGGGCCAGCGGTCATTGCCGTTGGTGGTGGTGGCGTGTCCGTCGGTGATGGAGTCGCCGAGCGTGACGATAGCGGCTGCGTTGGCGGGGGCTTCGACATCGACGCCCGCGATCTGATACCAGTGGTCAATCTTCTTCGCCCCGGTCAGGTCCGCTGCCGAGACTTCATCTCCGTGCACGAGGTACGAGGTGGAGCGCGAGCCGGGATGGCCCGTCTCCCGAGCGGGCGGCTGGCCGTAGTGGAGGGTGATGGCGAGGTTCGAGAGCGGCGCGGCCGGGAAGGCCATGGGGTCGGAGATGTACTCTGCGCCTGCGGGAATGATGACGTCGGGTTTGCCGTCGAAGGTCAGAGTATGGTCGGTCGTGGGGTCGATCTGCGCGGACGACGCCGAGAGCGGCACGGCGATGTGCGCCGAGGTGATGTGGAGCGGTTGGGTGCCGAAGGCGTTCGAGAGATGCACGCGCAGTTCAGTCCCGCCGAGGGAGAGGTGGACGATCTGGCGAAGCGTCGCGTCCGTGAGATCTTCGGGCGCGCGCGAGTTCGCCGGCTCGGGGATTTGCTGCGAGGCTGCCCACGTGCCGACCCAGTGGCTTTGAGTTATCTGCGGCTGACGATGAGCTTTGGCCAGCGCGGGAGTGGTGAAGGTCAGAGCAATGATGGAGGCGGCGAATTTTTTCCTGAGCAGATGCATGGATTGCCTTATTATGGGTGGCGAACTAAATCGTTTATCTAGATTAGTATTGTAAAAATAGCACCGGAGAGGGCACCATTGTCCATACTAAATTCGACCCATCGAATTTTTCTTGCATCGGCATCGATCGGCGTTCTCCTCGCGGGCGCTGCCGTGTGCGGAGCACAAAGAGCAACGAAGAAGCATCTGCCCGCACCGGTGACGTTCACCGCCGAGCAAGACCATCAGAACATGATGGACCAGTTGGGCCTGGAGGCGCTGCGTCCGGGACCGAGCGGCGACGAGAACGCGCCCAACCATGCCAACTACGACGAGTCGAAGGCGAACCCCTACCCGAATCTGCCCGATGTGTTCACACTCAAAGACGGCCGGAAGGTGACGACGCCTGAGATGTGGTGGAAGCAGCGCCGACCGGAGATCGTCGAGGATTTCGAGCGCGAGGTCTACGGGCGCATTCCGAACCACACGCCGAAGGTGACGTGGACGGTGGCCGTGACTGACCGCGAGTACGTCGGGTTTACGCCGGTGATTGCGAAGCGGCTGGTGGGACACGTGGACAACTCGGCGTATCCGGCCATCAACGTGGATATCTCGATGACGCTGGTCACGCCTGCGAATGCAAAAGGTCCGGTGCCGGTGCTGATGATGTTTGGCCAGAGCCTGCTGCCGAACCCGACACAGCCTCCGGCGGAGGATGTGGAGAAGATCAACGCGAAGCTGCGGGCGCTGCTGTCGAAGGACGACCCGGAGATTGCGGAGATCTTCAGGAAGTATCCGGGCTACGACCCGGTGCCGCCGAAGGCGTTTAGCTTTCCGCTGCGGCTGAATCCGGGCGAGGATCGGCCGCCGCACGAGGAGCTGCTGGCCGACGGATGGGGCTACGCGATGATCGATCCGGCGAGCATTCAGGCCGACAATGGCGCGGGGCTGACGCGCGGTATCATCGGCCTCGTGAACCATGGGCAGCCGCGCAAGCCTGACGACTGGGGCTCACTGCGGGCGTGGGAGTGGGGCGCGGCACGTGGTCTTGAATATCTGGAGACGGACCCGGCTGTTGATGCGAAGCATGTGGGCATCGAGGGAGTCTCGCGCTATGGTAAGGCGGCACTGGTGACGCTGGCGTTTGAGCCGCGCTTTTACATGGGCCTGATTGGCTCCTCGGGCAAGGGCGGCGCGACGCTCCTGAGGCGCAACTTCGGAGAGGCGGTCGAGAGCCTGGCTGGCACGGGTGAGTATCACTGGATGGCCGGCAACTTCCTGAAGTATGCGGCGGCGAAGGTGAAGTCAGGCGGGCCCATGAATCCCGGCGACCTGCCCGTGGATTCGCACGAGCTGATTGCGCTGTGCGCGCCGAGGCTGGTGTTCATCAGCTACGGCATCCCCGCAGCGGGCGATGCAAAGTGGCTCGATCAGCAGGGCAGCTACATGGCTGCGGTGGCCGCACAGCCTGTGTTCAGGCTGGTAGGCGCGAAGGGCATGGGTGTCTCAGACGACTATCGCACCGCGCAGATGCCGCCGGTGCTCGATGGCCTGCTCGGCGGTGAGCTGGCGTGGCGGCAAGATGCAGGCGGCCACACGGACGCTCCCAATGTGAAGTACTTCATCGAGTGGGCGGACAAAAAGATGGGCAGAGCAACAAGACTGCGATAGCGTCCGCGCCCGTACCAAAGCCGCTCAGTTCATGGTCTTGACGGGGTAGCTTGCGGGGATGTTCAGCTCGAATTGGTCATCGTCGAGCTTCTGGTTCAGCGTGAGCTTGGTGACGACGACGGTGAGGCCGTAGTGGTCCTGCGGGCGCTCGATGCGGATGGTCGTGGGAAAGGGTGTGTTGTCGAAGTACTGGTAGTTGCTGTAGAAGGCCTTCGTCGAGACGTTGCCCGCTGCGTCGTAGATGTCCTGCTGGTAGGGCAGCAGGTTGGTGCTGTCGATGTGGATGACGCGCAGCGTGCGGGCGTGCTGGCCCTCTGGTTCGGAGAGGATCTGTACGGCGTAGGCGGGCTCTTCCACCAGGTCGTGCTTCTTCTTATCCACATCGACGATGCGGGTGTCCGAGGTCATCGAGATGATCTGGTCCGGCTCCGGTCCCTGCACAAACATGGAGTCGAAGAAGACGACAGGCCGCAGGTTTTCGAGGCCATTCTTCGAGGGTGTCGTCACCTGATTGGTTCCGACCATGGCCTCGCGGCGCGGCGGAATCAGCAACTTGAAGTTCTTGCCGTCCGTCACCATGTCGATGGCGCGTGTGCCGACGACCGGGACGAGCAGCAGGACACGCAGGTCCGCAGGTTTGCGCATCAGAATGTAGCCGCGCAGGCTGGTGGTTTCCTTGATCTTGCCTTGCAGGTTGCCGCCCGTCGTCGCGGAGATCTCGACGGCAGCGTTCATCGAATGGATAGAGTCGTAGCGCAGATTGATCTGTCTGCCCAGTTGGTCGAGCGAGGTGCTCATGACGACCGAGGCCAGGCGCGTCTTCGGGACCACGTGAGTGTGGGTCAGGCACCCGGTCAGCGCCGGAGCCAACCCGATCAACCCCGCCGCAAACGCCTGTCGAATCCTCATGGGCACAAAGGTTAAGTATATCTGCCCAAGGTACCGAAATGACGGCGCTTCAAGGGTAGTTGCTACTTAGGCTCCTTGTTTCTCAATACGATAGGAGTTGGATGATCGCGGCGGCGGCAACGCTTCGCAGATTCGCCATATTTTTTCTCCGCGCGGCGCCCGCCTGCCGGGAAAACGGCACCAATCCATACAATCCGTGGTCGCCTTTCATTACCCTCTCAGAGCGCGGTGGCCGATGTCACGGCGGAACTGCATCCCCTCAAAGCTGATCTTGCCCAGCTCGGCGTAGGCCTTGTCGAGTGCAGAGCGCAGGTCGGGAGCCATGGCCGACACCGCGAGCACGCGGCCTCCGGCGGTCACGAGCTGGCCGTCCTTGGCTGCCGTGCCTGCGTGGAAGACGACCATGTCTTCGCGCGACTGGTTCGGGGTCAGGCCGTGGATGACCCTGCCCGAGGCATATTTGCCTGGGTATCCGCCACTGGCTGCGATGACGCAGGCGCTCGCTCCAGGTCTCATCTTCACCGCAAGCTGGCCGGCTGTGCCGTCAATCGAGGCGTTGAAGAGGTCGCAGAGGTCAGTCTCCATGCGCAGCAGGATGGCCTCGGTCTCCGGGTCTCCCCAGCGCGTGTTGAACTCAAGCACCATCGGGCCGCGCGACGTCATCATCAACCCGCAGAAGAGGATGCCCTTGAAGGGCGTGCCTTCTGCCTTCATTCCATCGACCACTTTTTGCGCGACGTTGCGCAGGAGCCACTGGCGCATGGCAGGCGTGGCGATGCCGTCGGTCGAATACGCACCCATGCCACCGGTGTTGGGGCCGGTGTCGCCTTCGCCCACGCGCTTGTGGTCCTGCGCGGAGGCGATCTCGACCGCGTGCGTGCCATCGCATAGCGCAAAGAAGGAAAGCTCTTCGCCGGTCAGGAACTCTTCGAGCACAACTTCGGCCTCGGTCTTGCCGAGCAGCGCGCCGGAGAACATCTCGGCGGCGGCCTGCTCCGCCTCGGCGTGCGTGTCGCAGATAACGACGCCTTTGCCTGCAGCCAGTCCGTCTGCCTTGACGACCACCGGCGTGGTGAAGCGAGCGAGTTCGCGGCGCACCTGGTCGAGTGTCGAGCAGACCGCATACGCTGCCGTGGGAATGCCGTTGCGCTGCATGAACGATTTGGCGAAGGCCTTACTCGATTCGAGACGCGCGGCAGCTTTCGTAGGCCCGAAGACGCGCAAGCCGAGGCGCTCCAGCTCATCGACGATGCCGAGTGCCAGCGGCACCTCGGGGCCGATGACGGTCAGGCCGGGTTTTTCAGTAGCGGCAAGGTTGGCCATCGCGGCAAGGTCGTTCACATCAACCGGAACACAGCGGGCGATCTCGGCGATGCCGCCGTTGCCGGGCGCGCAGACGACCTCCGTAACCTGCGGCGAGCGCCTGAGCGACCAGACGATAGCGTGCTCGCGGCCTCCGCCGCCGATAACTAATACCTTCATAGGTCCAAATTCTCCTAGGCCATTTCAGAAGCCGCGCTTTGCTTAAGGGCACGGCTTCAGCCGTGCCAAACGCATCCAGAACGAAGGATGGGCTTTAGCCCCTGGGGTAAGGCGGTTCTGTATTTTCAATTATCTCCCGGCACCAGGTGAGACCACGCGATCCAGAAGAAAAGACTTACCAGGGTCTTCGGGATTTACGCGAACCATAACAGTCGTTCCCGGTTCCCTAAAACGAACATACTGTTCCGCTGAGTTGCGGGACCAGAAAGGAACTACTTGTTTACCTTCGTACAGAATGTCAGCCACTTTGTAGGAAAACGAAATTCTCGCTACTTCACAAGCAAAGGACGTTCGTTCAGAGCCTGTTACTTTTGCATTTGTTGTTGGCCATTTCATACTGCGGATGCTTCGGATCATGAGCGTGATACCTCGACATAGATATTCGATAAGAACGTCGAGAACCAAGCCGGCCATGAGAAGTAGCTTAGCGCAGCGTCTGGTGATATCGGCTGTAAATTTCTATTTCACTGCAACGGCAATGGCCTCGGCGAGCGGATGGCTGAGGAGCGCGGCCTTTTTCTGCGTGCCGATGCGCACGTGGAACGCGCCCTGGAAGGGAAGCTGTTCGGTGAGGGTGAGCTTCACGCCGGGGCGAATGCCTTGCGCCGCCAGATAACGGAGCATCTCCGGGTCTTTGTCGGAGACGCTGGCCACGCGCGCCGACTGACCTGGGTTAAGGCGCGAAAGCGACTGCGGCTCGCTGGTGGGTAGCGTGCCGTCGAGCGCAGGGATGGCGTGGCCGTGCGGGTCGAACTCCGGGTGGCCGAGTTTGGCCGCGATGCGCTCCTCGAATCGTTCAGAGATGAAGTGCTCCAGCCGCTCGGCTTCTTCGTGGACCTCGTCCCACGGATAGCCGAGGACGAGGTGCAGGAAGGTCTCGATGAGTCGGTGGTGGCGGATGATCTCAAGCGCCCGCCTGCGGCCGGCCTTCGAGAGATGCACGCCGTGGTGTTTCTTGTAGACCACCAGCGGAGGGTCGAGCGCGGCCAGCTTTTGCAGCATGTTGGTGGCCGAAGCGCCGCTGATTTCGAGATGCGCGGCGATCTCGGTCGAGGAGACCTGCCGCTCCTCGCGCCCGCTCAGCTCGAAGATGGCCTTCAGGTAGTCGTCGATGGCTTCGCTTGCGGCAGCGGCGGGGGTGCTCTTTGCTGTTGACCGCTTTTCGGATTTGCCCGCGGACTTTGCCATGAGAGTTGTATTGACTTAGGCTACCATTCCGGTAAAATTTAGTCATGGCTAATTTATTAATTGGAGAGGAGAAGAAGTTCTGGCGGGGGTTTCGTCGCAATGAGATCTGGGCCTACTTCGGGCCGGCGTTCGTGGCCTCGGTGGCGTATATCGACCCCGGCAACTTCGCCACCAATATCGAAGGCGGCAGCCGCTTCGGCTACAGGCTGCTATGGGTTCTGCTGTGGTCGAACGCGATGGCCATCCTTATCCAGTACCTTTCGGCCAAGCTGGGTATCGTCACCGGGCTGACACTGCCGCAGAACTGCCGCAAGCACTTTTCCCGGCCCATGACGTGGTTCCTTTGGGCGACGGCGGAGATTGCGGCGATTGCCACCGACCTGGCTGAGTTTCTGGGCGCGGCGTTGGGAATGTACCTCCTTTTCGGCCCCGCGATGCTGGCGCACGGCTGGTCGAAGACCGAGACGATGGTGATTGCGGCGGTTATCTCCGCCGTGCTGGTGTTTGTCATTCTGGCGCTCGACCTCGCCGGGTACCAGTGGCTCGAACGCGGCATTATGGTCTTCGTCGGCGTCATCGGCGTCTGCTACGCTTTTGAAATTTTTCTCGTTCATCCAGACTGGAAGGTGGCCGCGTTCTATACGCTCATCCCCACGCTCGACCCCAAGGAGATTCACGCGAGCCTGTACGTCGCCGTCGGAATGCTGGGCGCGACGGTGATGCCGCACGTGGTCTACCTGCACTCTGCCCTGGTGCAGCCCCGGCGCGATGTGCTCTTGAAACAGCCGAAGATCGAAGGCAGCTCGCGCCGGCGCAGCTACCTGCACTTCGAGCTGATCGATGTCTTCGCTGCGATGAATGGCGCGTGGCTCATTAACTCCGCCATGATCATCATGGCTGCTGTCGCCTTCGGTCATCTGGCCAACCCGGTGACGACGATCGAAGAAGCGCACCACACGCTTGGGCCGTTGTTGGGGCCTGCTGCGGCTACCGTGTTCGCGGTGGCGCTGCTGTGCTCGGGGTTGTCGTCTTCGACGGTCGGCGTGATGGCGGGTCAGGTCATCATCGAGGGCTTCCTCGACATCAAGTTCTCCATCTTCCTCAGGCGTCTGATTACGATCATTCCCGCGCTGATTGTGATTGCTGTGGGGCTCGATCCGCTGAAGATTCTGATTCTCTCGCAGGTCGTGCTGAGCTTCGCACTGCCCTTCGCGCTGGTGCCGCTGCTGGTGCTCACCAGCCGCACGTCGGTGATGCACAGCTTTGCCAGCGCCCGGCGCACGCGGATCGCAGGATGGGTCTCTGTCGGCATCATCGTGACGCTGAACGTTGTACTGCTGGGGCAGATTGCATTGGGGCAGTAGCGCGAAAACTTAACACCGGTTTGCACAGACAACACTGATTAAAAACACTGACCACGAATGAACGCGGACGGCACGGATTTGTTGATCCGTGCCAGTCCGCGTTCATCCATGGTCGAGCCGTGTTAAGACTTCCTGCTTACCGGTGCTGCTCTCGTTGCGGCTCGGAGCGGGATGCGGGAGCCGACGGGCGCTCCATGCGCTGAGGCTGCTCGAACCGCTGTTGCGGCTGCGGTTGTGGTCGATATTGCGGCTGCGGCGCCGGCCTGTACTGAGGCTGAGGCCGGTATTGCGGCTGTGGTTGCGGGTGGTACTGCTGCTGCTCTGAAAATCGCTGCGGTTCCGGCTGCGGTGCAGGCCTGTTTTGCGGCTGCGGCGCGGGCCTGTACTGCGGTTGCGGCTCAGGTCGGTACTGAGGCTGCGGCGCGGGACGATTTTGCGGCTGTGGCTCTGGCCGGTATTGAGGCTGTGGTTGCGGCCTGTTTTGCGGTTGCGGCTCTGGCCGGTACTGAGGTTGCGGCGCGGGCCGATTTTGCGGCTGAGGCTCCGGCCGGGACTGGTTGGGCCGTTGCTGCGGCTGCTCGGGCCGTGGCTCGTTGGGTCTTACCTGCGGTGGGTTCGGCCTGGTGTTCGGCTGCTCCGGGCGAATCTGCGGCTGGTTTGGACGCTGCTGTGGCGGCATCGGTCTTACCTGCGGTTGCTCCGGCCGATTTTGCGGCGGCATCGGCCTTACCTGGGGCTGGTTGGGCCGAATCTGCGGCTGACCAGGGCGGATCTGCGGCTGAGCCGGGCGGATCTGCGGTTGGTTTGGTCTATTCTGCGGCTGACCAGGGCGGACCGTTGGCCGGAGCACCTGCGACGCGGGCCGGATGGCCGGCCGCACAATACCGCGGTCGGCTGCTACCGGACGCGGAGCGGCAGTGATGGCCGGGCGGCCGCGGTTCTGGTTGAAGAACTGCCGCCGGTTCTGCGCGGCGCTCTGCTGGTTCCGTATCTGCATAGACATCGGCGCGGTGCGGACCTGGCGCATGGCGACGATCTGCGACATCGTTGGGCGAGCGGTCAGGCCGCCGCGTCCGCCGTTATAGGCGACGCGCGTGTCGTTATGGACGATGACGGTGCGGTTGTAGACGTACGTCACCCGGGTCATGTTCACACGGTTGACGGCGGTGTTGTAGTGGAAGTGCCGGTCGCGCCAGTAGCCGCCGTAGTAGCCGGTGCCTACATAGCCGAAGCCATAGTTAATGCCGCCGTAGAAGCCGACGTAGGGGCCCCAGTATCCGTGATGGAAGAAGAAGGCGCCGTTGCGGAAGAACCAGTAGCCGGGGGTCCAGAGCGCTCCATAATAGGGGGCAGCGCACCAGATGCCGGGTACCCAGTAGTAGCCCATGGGGGCATAGCTCCAGTAGCCGGGAACCCACATGTAGTCCGGGCCGGGGGCCTCGGGCTGGTCGTAGGTAGGCAGCGGCGGAGGCGCCTGCGGGGCCTGCTCTTCATCGAGCGCGGCTTGACCGGCATCCACCTGATCGTCGTAGGTGGGGTCGTAGGAGTTGTCGCTGTTCTGGTCGCTGTACTGACCATTGTCCTGCGCGGTGGCCTGCGACTGATCCTGCTGATTCTGACCGTACTGATCAGCCTGCTGTTGTGCCTCATTCTGAGGCGGGGCCGCGCGATAGACGGGCGCGCCGCCGGTGGAGGGCTGAAGCTGACCCTGCTGCTGGCTCTGATCCTGCTGGTCCGGCGGTGCCTGAGCCGTGTCAGGCTGGCTGCCATCGACCGGTGCCATGTTGGCGTCGGCTGGGTCGGGACCGTTGTCCGTCTGTTGCTGTGCGGCGACGCTCTGTTCCGGGCATCCCGTCAGCAGAACCGTGCCAGTAAAGGTAACCATAGCCAGTGCGGCGCTCAACATTGTGCCGCGTCCGAATTTCTTCATCGAATTGGTGACCGGGTCTAGCATGTCCTCGTTCTCCTGCCGGGTTAAAACCCGCATTTCGTCTTTGAGATGCGTTGTACTGCGCATAGTAGCGGCGGCTTTCGCGGAATTCTCTCGTTCACTGATTTGGTGCGGGTTACACCGTGCTGTACGTCGAAGGCAGAGGAGCGAAACTCAAGGAAACCTTAAACAAAGGACTATCGACTGCGAGCCGGGTATTGGACGGCTTCGCCGGTGCGCTGGTTGGTGACAGAAAAACCGCCGTCGCGGTACGCGGTCAGTATAAGGGAGTGCCCGGCGTCTGGGCCGGGCAGGTTGGCAATGCGCGAGTCCGCGGTGTTGTGGGCGGCGTCGTTGTGAAGAATGGTGTGGAGTTGCCACAGGTTGCCGGGGTGGTCTTTGATGCCGGGCGAGTTGCGAATGATCGACCACGCACCGGGGTCGCCGCCTTTGGTCGCACCGTTGTCCATGATGGCCACGCGAGGAGCGATAGCGTCAACCAGAGCGGGGCTCGAGCTGCGATCGAAGCCGTGGTGCGAGACGACGTAGATGTCTACCTTTCCGAGCTTGTTGAGCGGACACATCAGCGGACGCTCCTTGGCCCAGGTGAGGTCCCCGAGGTCTGCAATGCGGAGCTTGCCAAAGCTGACGATGATACCGAGCGAGCGGTCGTTCTCGGAGTTCTCGACAGGCTTCTCCGGGCTGGTGGCACACGCTCGATTCTCCGCGCCCGCACCGGCCAGCGGCTTGTCGAGCACGTTGCCGTCGGCGCTCACGACCTCAACTCGGATGCCGCTGCCGGAGAGCGCAGGCAGCACGTCTCCGGGCCTGGCGACCAGGTGCTGATAGTGGCCATCGGCCAGCACTTTCTGGTACGCCTGCCAGCTTGCGACCGTGGCCTTGTCGTTGTCCTCACGGTTCGGACCGTGGTCGATGAAGCGGCCGATGGGCATCTTCGCGGCGAGCTGCGGGATGCCGCCTGCGTGGTCGATGTGGTAGTGGGTGATGAGCACATCGTCGATCTTTTTCACGCCGGCCTGCTTACACAGTTCGACGATGCGGTCGGCGTCGCGGTTGTCGTGGTCGGGCCAGCCGGTATCGACCAGCAGGCTCCGGCCGGAGGGCGCGACGAAGAGCGTGGCCTGTCCGCCTTCGACGTCGGCAAAGTAGACATTGAGAGCGCTGGATTTCGCACTCGATGTTTGGCCAAAGGCGAAGGTTGCGGTCATCACGAGGGCGGCGGCGAGAAGGCGCTTCATCGGGTTCTCCTGTTTGGCGATGGCATGACTGTTATTTCTGGCGGCATTGGAATGATTGCACGAACCAGGCCGCCCTGGGCGATTGGACTGACTGCTGTTGTCGCAAAGCAAATTGATCACGGCGAGCGTAAAATCCAGCGGATGGCCACTAAAGTCCCTACACTCTATGAATGGCTGGGCGGCGCAGAACCACTCAGCCGCCTGATCGACCGCTTCTACGAGAAGGTTCCCGCCGACCCGCTCCTTATGCCTCTATTTGCGAGTATGCCCAAAGAACACTTCCATCACGTGGCCCAGTTCATTGCCGAAGTCTTCGGCGGTCCAGCGGAATACTCCGCCCAACATGGAGGACACGCCGCCATGATCCGCAAGCATCTCGGCAGGGGCATCACCGAGCAGCAGCGCAAGCGCTGGGTTGACCTGCTGCTCGAAACCGCCGATGAACTCGAACTTCCTTCCGACCCGGAGTTCCGCTCGGCCCTCGTGGCCTACCTTGAATGGGGCTCTCGTCTTGCCGTCATCAACTCCGCCCTGCCAGTCGATACCAGCGTCGCTGAAGCGCCCATGCCATCCTGGAGCTGGGGCGTTCCGGGCGGCCCTTACCAGCCTGAAGACTCCGAACCATAGGCATGTGAGAGGACATCGCAGTAAAATAGACGCGATGGTATGCCGCCTGACCATTCTGAAGCGTTTTCGGCATGGCCGCCCGGACCGTGGGCGCTCCGAGCGCAACCTCGCATTCTGAACTTCCCTCTAAAGGTTTGTTAGGCTTCCAAACGTTGCTGCCCGTGGCTCGCTGACCTGGCTACGGCCCTTACTTTGCGCCTCTCTCTCGGCGCCTCGGAGAAGACACCATGCCGACTCAATCGCATCCAGACTCATTCAAGAGCCTCGCCACGCTCAAGTCCGGTTCCACCACCTGTCAGTACTTCAGCCTGAAGGCGCTCGAAAAGAAGCCGGGCGAGCTTGCGCGCCTGCCGTTCTCGCTGCGCATCCTGCTTGAAAACCTGTTGCGGCACGAGGACGGCCGCTCGGTCACTGCGGACGACATCAAGTTTCTCGCCGCGTGGAACCCGAAGGCCGAGCCTTCGCGCGAGATTGCCTACATGCCCGCGCGCGTGCTCATGCAGGACTTCACCGGCGTACCCGCGATTGTTGACCTGGCCGCGATGCGCGACGCCATGAAAACGCTCGGCGGCGACCCGGAGAAGATCAATCCGCTGCAACCGGCGGAGCTGGTCATCGACCACTCGGTGCAGGTGGACGAGTTCGGCACGTTGCGCGCCTATGATATGAACGCCGCGCTCGAGTTCCAGCGCAACCGCGAGAGGTATGCGTTCCTGAAGTGGGGACAGTCTGCGTTCAACAACTTTTCCGCCGTGCCTCCGGGGATGGGCATCTGCCATCAGGTCAATCTGGAGTTTCTGGCGCGCGTTGTCTTTACGACCGCGCCGGATGCGGACGGAAAGGTGTGGGCGTATCCGGACACGCTGGTTGGGACGGACTCGCACACCACGATGGTGAACGGCCTGGGCGTGCTGGGATGGGGCGTCGGCGGGATTGAGGCAGAGGCGGCGATGCTGGGCCAGCCGGTCTCGATGCTGGTGCCGCAGGTGGTTGGCTTCAAGCTGACGGGAAAGCTGAAGGAAGGCGCGACCGCAACCGACCTGGTCCTGACCGTGACCGAGATGCTGCGCAAGCTGGGCGTCGTGGGCAAGTTTGTCGAGTTCTACGGGCCGGGCATCGCCGAGCTGCCGCTGGCAGACCGAGCGACGATTGCGAACATGGCTCCTGAGTATGGAGCGACCTGCGGCATCTTCCCGGTCGATGCAGAGACGCTGCGCTATCTGCGGCTGACAGGGCGCACTGAGGAGCACATCGCGCTCGTCGAGGCTTACTGCCGCGAACAGGGACTGTTCCACACGAAGGAGGCGGCGGAAGCGGAGTACTCGGCGACGATCTCGCTGGACCTTGCGACGGTCGAGCCGAGTGTGGCCGGGCCGAAGCGTCCGCAGGACCGCGTGCTGCTCTCGAAGGCAGGGGCGAGCTTCAAAGAGCAGCTTCCCGCGCTGCTGGGGCCGAACGGCAACAAGAACGAGGCACGGCAACTGGTCCGGTGGGAGGGTGAGGGCGGCATGGCTTCGGCCTCAGGCGACCTGGGAAGCAGTGTCGGCACGGCTGCGGCGGTGGTCGAGTCGCCGAGCATACCGGTCGCCACGCTGGCTGAGGGCGCGCTGGAGGCTCCGCATGTCTCGATCAAGTCGCGCTTCGGTATCGATCCGGAAAAGTATCTGGACCACGGCTCGATTGTGATTGCGGCGATTACGTCGTGTACGAATACGTCGAATCCTTCGGTGATGCTGGCGGCCGGTCTGCTGGCGAAGAAGGCGGTCGAGAAGGGTCTGTGCACGCCTCCGTGGGTGAAGACCTCGCTCGCGCCGGGTTCGCGCGTGGTCACGGATTATTACAACAAGGCCGGGCTGATGCCTTACCTTGACGCGCTGCGCTTCCAGGTAGTGGGTTATGGCTGCACGACCTGCATCGGCAACTCGGGGCCGCTGCCGACGGATGTGACGAAGGCGATTGACGACCACGGGCTGGTGGCTGTCTCGGTGCTCTCGGGGAACCGGAACTTCGAGGGGCGCATCTCGCCGGATGTGCGGGCGAATTATCTGATGTCGCCTCCGCTGGTGGTGGCCTACGCGCTGGCCGGGCACATCGCGCACGACTTCGAGAAGGAGCCGCTGGGCAAAGGCAAGGACGGGCAGCCTGTCTTCCTGAAGGACATCTGGCCGACGCAGCAGGAGATCTCGGCTGCGGTGGCGTCGTCGATTGACTCGGCGATGTTCCACAAGGAGTACTCGACCGTCACCGAGGGCGACCAGA
Source organism: Edaphobacter sp. (assembly GCF_035763405.1). NCBI lineage: Bacteria > Pseudomonadati > Acidobacteriota > Terriglobia > Terriglobales > Acidobacteriaceae > Edaphobacter > Edaphobacter sp. The sequence continues at coordinate 12,787 of NZ_DASUBE010000100.1, read as the reverse complement.
ACTGGCAGAACCTGAAGTTTCCTGTGGGTGAGACGTATGGATGGGAGAAGGACTCGACCTACATTCGCAAGGCTCCGTACTTTGACGGGATGCCTGCGACCCCGGCTGCGGTCGAAGACATCCACGGCGCGCGGGTGCTGGCGGTGCTGGGCGACTCGGTGACGACGGACCACATCTCGCCTGCGGGGTCGATCAAGCTGAACGGACCGGCGGGCAAGTATCTGACTGAGCATGGGGTGAAGCCTTCGGACTTCAATTCGTATGGTTCGCGTCGCGGCAATCACGAGGTGATGGTGCGGGGCACATTTGCGAACGTGCGGCTCAGGAACAAGCTGGCTCCGGGCACCGAGGGCGGCGTGACTCGTCTGCTGCCGGACGACAAGGGCATGTCGATCTACGATGCTTCGGTGGAGTATGCGAAGCGCGGGACTCCGCTGGCGATCCTGGCAGGCAAGGAGTACGGCTCGGGCTCGTCGCGTGACTGGGCGGCGAAGGGGCCGCGACTGCTGGGCATTCGGTTTGTCATCGCTGAGAGCTACGAGCGGATCCATCGCTCGAACCTGGTCGGGATGGGCATTCTGCCGCTACAGTTCCTGCCGGGTCAGAATGTGGAGTCGCTGCACCTGACGGGCGAGGAGGTCTTCAAGGTTGGCGACGAGGGCGAGCTGCGGGCGATGCTGGACGGCAAGTTCGCCGGTGGTCGGACGATCACGGTCTTCGCTGAGTCGGACAAGGGGAAGACGACGGAGTTTTCGGCTACGGTGCGGATTGATACACCGCAGGAGATTCTCTACTACCAGCACGGGGGAATTTTGCAGTACGTGCTGCGGCAACTGGCGGGGAAGGCCTCGGCTTAGGGTGGGTCCCCCCCCGGTATCTCATATCTAAAATCCTTTAAACAAAGGACTTAGATTGGGTATATCTCAAGTAGTTAACCCCCGGTCGGCGCTATGCTGACCGGGGGCTGTTTTGTCTCTGGTTCTATTTTAATAGATGGAGGGAAACTGGGCCGCCACGTTTGGGCGGGTTTATTTCGTTTGCTATGAGTTTGTTGCGGGGGATTGGCGGGTTAGCGGGGTTGACATGGGTGAAGTGGGTTCTGGTACGAGCAAAATGCGGGGATTCTTCGCTCCGCTCAGAATGACGGGCGAAGGGCTGGGTGTGAGGAGCGTTTCCCTATCCACGTGCCATGAGGCCCGGGGCTGAAGAGGGTGCTGAAAAAGTGTCTCGCCGGGAAGAAAGCGTACCTCAGCGGCTAAAGCCGCGTTGATTTTGCAGCGTGAGCGGCACGGCTGAAGCCGTGCCCTTAAGCAAAACTGACTTTTTCAGCACCCTCTAAAGCCCTGCGCTCCCACCAAGGATTTTCCAGGGCTGGAGTTCTGTGTTCCCACCGAGGATTTTCGCAGGGATGGAGTCCTGCGCTCCCACCGAGGGCGTCAGTAGCTGCGCTGGTACATGCGTGAGATGCGGTCGTGCCAGCCGAGGGCGTCTTCGTCGAGGCAGGCCCAGAGGTAGCCGAGGCCGAGCGGGCAGGCGGCGAGGATGGAGGCAAAGATGCGGCGACGCATGGCGGAGCGTGTGGGGTTGTCGTCGGCGAAGGTGCAGAAGGCGATGCGCGCGTAGCGCATGCCGAGCGTGGATTCGGAGAAGGTGAAGAAGAGCGTCTGATAGAGCAGGGTGAAGAGGACGAAGATGCCTGCCGCTCCGATGGCGGCGGCCTGGGGGCTGAGGTGGGTCGCGGGCTGGCCGAGCTTCTGGATGACGACTGACGAGAGGGCGACGAAGGCGAGTTCGGCTGCGAGGACGACGCAGGAATCGACGATGGCCGACATGGCGCGCAGGCCCAGCGGGGCGGTCTGGGGGACGTGCGGGACGGCGTAGGGTGCGGCCTCGGTGGCTTGAAACGGCGCGGCGGCGGGCTGCGCGGCGAGCACGATGGAGGACCACTCGGGGACGGCGCTTTCGATTGCGGGCGCGGAGGAGATCTGGCTGGCTTCGACCTCGAAGATGCGGAGCTGCGCGGCGTCGGGCGTGTGGTCGGCCTCTTCGCGCAGGGGGCCTTCGGCGAGGCGCGGACGGGCTTTGCGCGGGGCGACGAGCTGGCGCGGGAACTCGAGCAGGTTGGCGGGAATGTCGGTGGGCGGCTCGTCGAAGACGGGGGACTGGCGGAAGGCGATCTCTTCGTCGAGGGCGCAGGCCTCGTCTTCATCGAGTGCAGGCTGGGTGTGGACGGGGTGGGCAGCGGCGGCCAGCGGAGCGCGGCTGTGCTCGAAGGCATCATCGAGCCGGATGGTGAGGCCGCTGTGCAGCTCGGCTGCTTCGACTTTGGGCTGCGTTGCGACGGTTGAGGGTGCGTCGGCCTGAGGTTGATCGAGACTCTGATTGAGTTCGAAGAGGAGCTGGTTCTGGGCTTCGGCTACGGCGCGGGCGCTGAGCGCGGCGACTTCGGCGGCGGCTTCGGCCTCGCGGATGGCGCGTTCTGCTTCGGCGGCGAGGAAGGCGCGGTAGCTCTGCGAGTGCTCGTAGCGTTCGGCGACGGCGGCGGCGATGCGCTGGGCGCGGGCTTTGGCAGGTGTGGGCGCGGCGATGGGCGTGACGGTGGAGGCGGAGGCGGCCCGGGTGCGGCGGGCGCGGTGTGCGGCGACGCGCTCGGCTACCTGCTCGCGCAGGACAAAGTGGGCTTCCGGTTCGGCAGAGGGTGCGGGCAGCGGCTCTATTTCGAGTTGTGCAGAGGTCATTGTGTTCAAAGTCCGGGCCGTTCGCGATGAAATCGTTTAGCCTCTATAAGTGGTGCGTTTGACAAGCTCGGAACCGAATGAACAGGGTGTGGGATGGGACGGGTGGCGTCTCAGCTCACAGACCCGGTCATGGGGCCGGAGTACGATGCTCTCGACAGCCATGCGCGTGATGCGCAAGGTTGTTTACCTACTGATAACTATCACGGTACCTGCTCTAAGTCATCCACATCTGGGAGCGCAGGAGTTGACGACTGTGGCACCACCGACGGTGCAGTCGCCGGATGTGCGGGATTCGAGGGAGGCGGTGCGCTATCCGGATGCCCGCGTGCTGCCGCCCACGGCTGGGACCGAGTTGGCGACGCTGGAGTCGAACCGGCAGTCGAAGACGGGAAGCACCTACGCACTGGATGGTGATGTGGTGATTACCTATGGCAGCTATCGGGTGGAGGCCGACCATATTGACTACAACAGTGACACGGGCGAGCTGAACGCGACCGGGCATGTGCGGGTGAGCGGCGGTCCGAACCAGGAGATCATTCGTGCCAGCCGGGGGACGATGAATCTGAGCACGGAGACGGGGCGGTTCTACGATGTGACGGGCTCGGTGGGGGTGAAGGCAGGCGGAGGGCAGAAGCTGACGTATGTGAGCAGCAATCCCTACCTGTTTACCGGGCAGGTGGTGGTGAAGACCGGGCCGCGGGAGTATGAGATTTATTACGGCACGCTGACCTCGTGCGAACTGGCGCACCCGGACTGGCTGCTTTCGGCGGAGCTGTTCAAGGTGGACGGCGAACGGGCGACGGCGAAGAACAGCATCTTTCACCTGATCAACATTCCGCTGCTGTATCTGCCGTATGTGACGCACCCGGTGGATCAGGGCGGACGGCAGAGCGGGTTTATGGTGCCGAATCCGGGCAACTCGTCTACAAAGGGCTTGAGCCTGGGCGAGGAGTACTACTGGGCAATCAACCGCAGCATGGACCTGAGGCTGGGGCTGGACTACTTTTCGCTGCGCGGATGGGCGGAGTCGGGACAGTTTCGCTATCGCGGTACGGGCAACGACTTTGCCACGGCGCGCTACAGCGGTCTGGTGGACCGGGGCATTGTGATTGGCGGGGTGTATGTGAATCAGGGTGGTCAGGATGTGCTGGCGGCGGGGCGGCATGATTTTGATGAGCACACGCGCGTGGCTGGGAACCTGGAATACCTGAGCTCGTATCTGTACCGCGAGGCGTTTACGGAGAACTTCAATCAGGCGGTGTCGAGCGATATTCTCTCGATTGTCTATGGGGTGCATGAGGCGCATGGATTTGCGGAGTCGGCCCGTGCGGACCGGTATCAGGGCTTGAAGCAGGTGGCGGTGGCGGCGACGCCGGAGACGCCCGCGACCCCGGAACGGCAGGTGAAGATCTTTCATGTGCCTTCGGTGGACTTTGACGCGACGGAGCACAGGCTGGGCTCGACGGGGCTGGAGTGGAGCGTGGGCAGCTCGTTTGCGGGACTGTCGCGGGTGCAGCCGAAGTTTGCCTCGGGCGGGTTGACGCAGCGCGTGGACCTGCATCCGGAGATTGCGTATCCGGTGGGCTTTGATGGATGGCATGTGAGGCCGTCGGTGGCGGTGCGGGATACGCTGTACAGCCGCAGTCAGAGAGCCGGGACGACAGGGCCGCCGGTCGAGCTGCCGAACGGCATCAACCGCGCGGATTTTGAGGCGGAGGTCGATCTGCGGCCGCCAGTGGTCGAGCGGGACTTCAGCTCGGGTGTGATCGAGAAGCTGTTCCATCACGATCTGCGGCATACGATCGAGCCGTCGTTGACGTATCGCTACGTTACGGGCGTGGATAATTTTGCGCGCGTGCTGCGGTTTGACGATACGGACATTGTGAGCGACACGAACGAGCTGGAGTATGGCGTGACGCAGCGGCTGTTTTTGAAGCCGTCGAAGAAGGGCGCGTGCACGGGTGGTTCGCATGCGGAGGCGGCTGAGGGTTCGGAGAAGAATGAGGACCAGGGCGAGCAGGCGGACTGGGATTATGGGCCGGCTGCGGCTGTGGGGCCCGGCTCACCGTGCGGGAGCCGCGAGTGGATTACGTGGCGGCTGGCGCAGAAGTACTTTTTCAACGAAAACTTCGGCGGGGCGGTGGAGGTGGGACGGAGGAACATCTTCGACTCGACGCTGAATTTTTCGGGGATTGCGTTTCTGACGGAGCCGAGGGCGATCTCGCCGCTGGTCTCGCGGCTGCGCGTGCGCACGTCGGACCATTTGGATATTCAGTGGGACTTCGATCTGGATACGGGCGCGAAGAAGTTTACGTCGAATAATGTGCTGGTGAATCTGCACGAGGGCAATGTGTTTTCGGGGTTGAGTTATGCGCGGTTGAATGCGCCGGGAAGGTTTTATACGGAGGGCGTCAGCTCGTCGGTGTCGAACTTCAGCCAGTTGCGGCTGCTGCTGGGGTATGGGTCGCCGTACCGGGCGGGCTTCGGCATTGCGGCGAAGGTGGGGTTGGACCTGAATCAGAACTCGGCTCATGCGGGGCTGGTGCAGTATGGCGCGCTGCAGACTTCGTACAACTGGAACTGCTGCGGGTTGAGCGTGGAGTATCGCAAGTATGAGCTGGGCTCGGTGAGGAATGAGAGCGTGGAGCGGTTCAACTTTACGCTGGTGAACATCGGCACGGCGGGGAACCTGCGGCGTGCGGTGAGCCTGTTCTGAGGCGGGGGCCGAGGCGAAACGCAGGTTCGTTTCGGGAATGACAACAAAAAACAGGTAACGGGTAGACTAACGAGATGGCCACAGGAATTGAGGTAATCGCCGCGCTTGTGACTCTGTGCGGCCTGGGCTATCTGGTGTTGGCGCTTTGGGGAGCGCGCGATTTTCATCGTTATTGGCGTCGCTACGGGCAGAGGCCGCGCGGTGAGAGGTTCGCTCCGGATGTGAGCATGTTGAAGCCGGTGAAGGGCGTGGACGCGAGTATGTATGGGGGGCTGGCGAGCCATTGCCGTCAGCAGTATGCGGGGCGGTTCGAGATGATCTTCGGCGTCAGCAGCATGGATGATCCTGCGGTGGCGGAGATTGAGCGGCTGCGCGCGGAGTTTCCCGAGTGCGCGATTCGGCTGGTGGAGTGCAGGGAGCGGCTGGGGACTTCGGGCAAGGTGAGCAATCTGGTGCAGATGCTTCCTGTGGCCAGCTATGAGCACATTCTGATTAATGACAGCGACATTCGCGTTTCGCCGCAGTACCTGACGCGCGTGATGGCGGGATTTGCGGATGCGAGCGTGGGCATGGTGACGGCTCCTTATGTTGGCCGCGCGGCTGAGGGGGCGACGTTGTGGACGCGGCTGGAGGCGCTGGGCATTGCTACGGATTTTTTTCCGGGAGTGCTAGCGGCGCGCAAGCTGGAGCGCGGGATCCGCTTCGGACTGGGGAGCACGCTGGCGATGAGTAAGACGGCGCTGGCGAAGGCTGGAGGGCTGGAGCCGCTGGTGGAGTGTCTGGCGGACGACTACGAGATGGGCGAGCGGATTGCGAAGGCTGGGTATCGCGTCGAGCTTTCCGATGAAGTGGTCGAGACGACGGTCCCGGCGTATAGCTTTCGCGGGTTTTGCGAACACCAGTTGCGCTGGGCACGGACGACGCGCGACTCGCGCCGGTGGGGCTATTTGGGCGTGGGCATCACGTTTGTCATTCCCTGGGCGGTGATGACGTGCGTGGCCAGCGGGCTGGAGCTGTGGAGCTTCTCGCTGCTGAGCCTGGCGCTGCTGGCGCGCGTGGCTGTGGCGCTTTCGGTGGGCGTGGGCGTGCTTGGAGACGGGCAGGTCTTGCGCAACATGTGGCTGGTGCCGCTGAGGGATTTTTTCGGGCTGTTCTTCTGGGCGTGGAGCTATGCGGGCGATACGATTGTGTGGCGCGGGGAGCGGTTTCGGTTGAGGGATGGGCGGCTGAGCCGCGTGGGGTGAGGGGGCTTCTGTGGGGATGTAAGCGGAATGCGGAGATTCTTCCCGTTCGACTTCGCTCAGGGCAGGCTGCTTCGCTCAGAATGACCGTGTGGAACAGGCTGGTGAAGGGTGTACTTTCCCACCCATGCGCGATGAGACTGCGCATGGATGGGGCACCCGAAGAGAGGTGGCTGAACCCGCCTTGGCGACGATGAAGCTGTCGCGAACGTGGGGCACACGGTGTTTATGTTGATGGGTTCCGCGTGAGCGCGTTGCGGGTTGCGTGGAGATACCAGAGCAGCCAGGCCGGTGCTGTCCAGATGAAGTAGAGTGTGGCCATTTCCTGGGTGACAAAGACTTCAATCAGCGCGATGCCCGCGATGATGCCGAAGGGAATGACGGAGCGCCCGCGGTCGTGGAGCGTGTAGAGTCCGGCGAGGATGGCTGGCAGAAGGATGGCTTCGTCGCTGAACCAGGCATAGGGTGCGACCAGTTCGGAGACCAATAGTAGAAGAAGGCCGTGAGAGCGCCAGCTCCAGTCATGGCGGCGGATGAAGAAGTAGCGCGCGGCCCAAAGGCTGGCTGCGAACGCGGGAACGAACTGTAGCCAGAACGCGCTGCGGTTGATGAGCAGGCGGAAGAGAAGGCTGGTCGTCGGAAGCAGCTCGCTGGCGAGGTGTTCACGCTGTGCCATGAAGCGATACTGCTGCCAGCCTGAAGGATCGACGAGATAAGCAAAGAGAAGGATCAGTGCCACGGCAGAGACCGCCGAAGCGAGCATGGGCCACGCCCGCTTCGAGACCATCCATGCCAGGAGTACGATGCCGAACGGGATGAAGATGTGGGGTTTGAGCGTAAGCAAGAGCAGCACAGCGCCCGCGGCGACCGGGTGCGTGGTGTGGAGATACAGGAACAACGTGACGCCCAACAGGATGAAGATGGCAGTCTGGCCGGCGAGCAGGCAGGCGATCGCTGGAGCGAACAGATAGCCCGCCAGATGGAGCCTGTTGCCGGGACGGCCATGCATGATCCAGATGAGCCGGATAGAGAGCATGAGGGCTGCAACGATGGCGAGTGTCCAGAGGATGGCCCCCGTTCTTGCGGGGAGAAAGCCGAGCGGGTAGGCAAGGAAGAAGGCGTTTGGCGGGTTACGCATGAAGAAGGGCCTGCCGCCCTCGAATCCGGCGCTTTTCTCGATGCGCAGAATCGCTGCGGCATCGTAGGGGTTCTGGTGATGGACGAGTTGCTGGCCGGCTGACCAGTAGCTGATGAAGTCGCGCTGGGCGGCGCTCTGCGCGCTCATGAAGAAGACGATGAAGCAGACGCCCAGCGCAAGGATCAGGATAGCGGCCGCGGTCCGGAGATAGCTGGCCGCATCTTTGCGCTGGGTTGCAACACCGGGAACCATGCCACCTTTTGTATGCGATTCGCCAGCTTTTGTCAGCTTGTTTCGAGTCCGGTGCTTCAGCCGCGGCGACGGTAGCGGATGGAGAACTCGTATCCGGGATTGGGTGGGAAGAGGCGTGCGGCGAGGCGGAGGCGTTCGGCCAGCGCCTGCGGTGCGAGCAGGGGGTACTCGCGCTCGCGCAGCTCGGAGTAGTCGAAGTCGACGGCGAGCGAGAGTAGATAGATGGCGACGGCGTCGGAGAAGGAGGCTTCGAGATAGCTGGATTTGGCCTTCTCGTCGATGATGGGCTTGCCGCCGGTGTTGGCGGCGAGGGCGAGGTTGCGGCTCTCCCAGGCGTCGAGACTGGTTTCGCCGCGCACGTCGGCGAGGACCTGACCCCAGACGAGCTGGTCGAAGTCGGCAGGGACGCCAGCCACATCAACGAAGGCGTGGCCTACGTTGATGAAGAACTCGAAGGCGAGAGCGAAGCGGTCGCCGAGCAGGCGCGTGGAGATGAAGACGCCGTCGAGCCCGTCGAGCGGCACGTTGCGGTGACAGATTGCCTGGTCGCTGAATTCAGGCGTGTAGGCTGTGGCGATCATGGTGGGTTCGCCTCGGCTTTCGCTGAGCGCGAGCGGGACGAAGTAGTAGAGCTTGCGGGTGAGCGCCGCGGCGATGGCGGCGGGAACGGCCTGAACCATGCGGTCGAGGTCCTGGTCGGCGATGCCTGTGTCGCCAAAGATGGCGTATGGAATGCCGTTGGCGGCCTTGCGCAGGGCCGCTTCGCGCGCTACGTGTGTCGCCTGAACAAGGCTGCCTGGAGTGTTCTGAACGTCTTCTGCCATAAAGCAGTATTCTACTGATATGACCAAAGGTTCACAGGGCAGGGCGGAAACGACTCCGCATACGTTTGGCGAAGGGTATCTGTTTGGTGTGCCGGTGTACGGGTTTGGATGGTTTGCAAGCCTGGTGGTGGGGCTGGCGGCGGGGTTCGCGGCGTTCTTCGCGGCGACGTTTGTGGCTATCTTCGGCCTTCTGATCTATAACCCGGTCGCGCATCGTGCGATCGACTTCAACGTGACCTACCTGTATGTGGGGCTGCCGGTTGGGCTGGCCGTGATGGCGTTCGCGCTGGTGTATATGGGGCGGCTGTGGGTGAAGGGTCTGATGCGGCGCGGGTGAATCAGGCGCGGAACAAGTGTGTTCGGCTGCGTGTGAGTCCAAGGCCCGGGGCTAAAGCCTCCTTGATTTTGCTGGGATTCTCGCAGGGCTAAAGCGGTTTGGGTCTCGTTGTGACAGGTGAGACGGAGACCCGAAGTTTGTAACCACTTGAACGAAAAATGCGCTAAGGATGGTCTGATTAAGTATCAGAGGGCCATGGAATGAATCGGCGCAGAAAAGAAATACAGGGATTCTTCGCTGCGCTCAGAATGACGGGTCTAAAATCGGTGACTTAATCAGCGCACCCTGAAGCTCTGCGCTCCCGCCAGAATGCGTAGGCGGCGAGTTTTTCGCGGACCGTTATGGCAGGCGATGTATCATCGCTGCACCCACTTAAGCGGAGGCGATTTGTGTCTGTCTTGAACCTGCGAAGCAGGAACCTGTCCTGTGCTTTGAACCTGCTCGTTGCAGCATCTCTTGTTGTTGCTCCTCTTTCGGCCCAGACAAGACTTGAATCAAAATCTGAAACGCCGGTGCGCGCGCGACATGCGATGGTGGTCACGATTCACCATGATGCGACGGATGCGGGCGTCGGGATTCTGAAGCAGGGCGGCAATGCGGTGGATGCGGCGGTGGCGGTGGCGTTTACGCTGGCAGTGGTATATCCGCAAGCGGGCAACATCGGCGGCGGAGGCTTTATGCTCATCCGCACGCATGATGGCAAGACGCATTTTCTTGACTACCGCGAAGAGGCTCCGGCGGCTGCTTCGACCAATATGTATCTGGATGCGGAGGGCAACGTGGTTCCGGGGCTCTCGACGGTTGGGTACAAGTCGAGCGGTGTGCCGGGGACAGTTGCGGGGCTTGTGTATGCGCAGAGCCACTTCGGCAAGCTGACGCTTGCGGAAGACATGGCTCCGGCCATCCGGCTGGCGACTGACGGCTTTGTGTTGACGAAGGAAGAGGCCGCAAATCTGCACGCGCACAACCTCAGCAAGTTTGCGGTCTCGGCGCATATCTTTCAGCGCGACGGCGACTTCTACAAAGCGGGCGACACCTTCAGGCAGCCTGAGCTGGCCGAGACGCTGCGCCGCATCGCTGCCAACCCGGAGGATTTTTACAAAGGGGCGATGGCCGAGCAGATTGCCGCGTTCGAGAAGGCCAACGGCGGTTTGATTACGGCTGCCGATCTGGCGGCGTATCAGGTGAAGGACCGCGCGCCGATTGTGGGGAACTATCGCGGATACCAGGTTATTACGGCGCCGCCGCCTTCTTCGGGCGGGTTGGTACTGGTCGAGATACTGAACATTCTTTCGGGCTACAACCTGCACCGCGTTGGGCACGACCGCTCGGCAGCGCAGGTGCACCTGATCACTGAAGCCTTTCGCCGCGCGTATATGGACCGCGCCGACTATCTGGGTGATCCGGACTTCACGCCGCAGCCCATTGCGCAGATGACGAGCCCGCGCTATGCGGCAGCGTGGCGCAAGACGATCAGCCTGACGAAGCCTACGCCCAGCGCGGACCTTGTGCGGCCGGTGGGATTTATGCCGCCGCCGCCGAAGCCCGGGCAGCAGGTGCATGAGTCGATGCAGACGACGCATTTTTCGATTGTCGATTCGGAAGGGAATGCCGTCGCCAACACGTTCACGTTGAACAATACGTTTGGCTCGGGCGTTACGGTGGACGGGCTCGGCTTTCTGCTGAACGATGAGATGGACGACTTCGCTTCGAAGCAGGGCGTGCCGAATATGTACGGGCTGATTCAGGGGCCGGCCAACTCGATTGCTCCATATAAGCGGCCGCTTTCGGCGATGACGCCGACGATTGTGACGCGCAATGGCAGGCTGAGGTATGTGATGGGTTCGCCGGGCGGCTCGACGATTATTACGACGGTGGCGAACGACATCATCAGCGTCATCGACAACCACTTGAACATTCAGCAGGCTGCGGACGCACCGCGCTTCCATCATCAATATCTGCCGGACCGGCTTGATGTGGAGAAGAAGTTTCCGCGCAGTGTGGCTGCGCAGTTGAGAGCGATGGGCTACACGGTCTATCGCCATGCGGTGGCCGATGAGCACAACCCAGGCACGTGGGGAGACAGTGAGTTGATTGCGGTGGACCCGAGGACGCATATGCTGCTCGGCGGGCATGATAACCGGAGAGATTACGGCAAGGCCGAAGGGTATTAGGGAAGCTCTGATTAAGTATCGGAGGGCCGCGGAAGGAATCGGCGCAGAAAAGAAATACGGGGATTCTTCCCATTCGGCTTCGCTCAGAATGGCGGGCCGACAATCGGAGACTTAATCAGCGGCTCCCTGAGGGCGTATGCAGCCCGACGCGGATCGATGCGAGACGCAGATTCCCTTCGGGAATGACAACCAAGAAAAGCAAGAACAAGAGCAAGAACGAGACGCAGATCCCCTTCGGGAATGACAACAAGAAAAGCAAATGCAAAAACGAGACGCAGATTCCCTTCAGGAAGGACAGCAAAAAGCGGGGACGGCTTTGGGGATGAGGAGGTCGCCGGGACTACACCTCCAGGAAAGCTGCTATAGCTGCGTAGCCAACGACGGTGGAATCTACTGCAATGTCTTTTTGATTGCCGCTTCGGCGAGGGGGGCCATGATGGCGTAGCCGGCGGTGTTGGGGTGCACGCCGTCTTTGCTGATGCCGGGTTTCATGCCTCCGTCGTCGGCGGCCATCGCGGTGTAGTAGTCGAGATAGGTGATCGAATGGTTCACGCAATAGCCTTTGAGCCAGTCGTTGAGCTGGCGGATCTTTGGTGCGGGGTCGAGGCCCTTGTGCCAGGGGAAGTCGCGCGACGGGAGGACCGAGGCGAAGATGACGCGGATGCCGTTGGCGCGGGCCATGTCGGCCATTGATTTCCAGTTGTCCTCGGTCATCTCGGGTGTCATGGGGCCGGTGTTGCCGGCGACGTCGTTGGTGCCGGCGAGGATGACGACGGCTGCGGGATGCAGGTCGATGACATCCTGGCGGAAGCGGACGACCATCTGCTCGGTGGTCTGGCCGCTGATGCCGCGGTTGACGTAGGGCTTGCCGGGAAAGAACTCGCCTGTGTCGGGCAGGCGGCCCCAGGCGTCGGTGATGGAGTCGCCGAAGAAGACGACGCGGCGCTCGCCTTCGGGGACGGGGCCCAGCTCGCGGTTGGCTTCGCGGTAGCGCGCGAGTTGCGGCCAGTCGTTGAGCTTTTTCTGCATAGCCGCGATCTCTTTGGCTGTGTCGGCGGATGGAGTGGTTGCCGGTGCGGGTGTTTGGGCAAGCGTTGTTGCCGGGCCGATCAGCAGTATCGCCAGAAGCGCGCATACGAAGCTCTTCATCTTGTCTCGATTCCTCCTTGAAGTAGTTCTCCGATTCTACAAGTGGGAAGTGCGCGGGGACGATGGTATAACGACCCGGGGCTAAAGAGGGTGCTGAAAAAGTCATTGGCGAAGAGAAAGGCGTACCTCAGCGGCTAAAGCCGCGTTGATTTTGCAGCGTTAGCGGCACGGCTGAAGCCGTGCCCTTAAGCAAAACTGACTTTTTCAGCACCCTCTAA
>NZ_DASUBE010000099.1:0-7230 GCF_035763405.1 Edaphobacter sp. | reverse complement strand
GTCTCGCCGGGAAGAAAGCGTACCTCAGCGGCTAAAGCCGCGTTGATTTTGCAGCGTTAGCGGCACGGCTGAAGCCGTGCCCTTAAGCAAAACTGACTTTTTCAGCACCCTCTAAAGCCCCATTGCATTGAGGGACGTGATGGCGTGGCTGATGCCACGCCCCTTCAAAGCGAAGACTTAATCAGAGGCTCCCTATTTCTATTTTAATTTGCTGAAGTAAACTCGACCGCCAACTTCGGCTGAGAAATATCTCCTTCTGGTGCAAGTGGATGGCCGGTTGTGGGAGGCTGAAGGGGGTTGACATGGGTAGTATGTCTTTTGAAGGCCATGGCCGCATACTCTCCACAGGACGGATTTTTCCGGGCGCTTGCTGAGGCGCAGCGGCGGCTGGACAAGGGATTGAAGCATCTCCCGATGGCGGGTGTGCCGGGGCTGGATGAAGACGCGCGTGCGGTGCTGGGGCAGGTGGCCGAGAGGCTGGGCGACAACTTTCCTTATGGGCATCCGTTGTATGCGGGTCAGATGCTGAAGCCGCCGCATCCGGTGGCGCGGGCGGCGTATGCGCTGGCGATGTCGGTGAACCCGAACAATCATGCGCTGGACGGCGGACGCGCCAGCTCTCGGATGGAGATTGAGGCGGTGGCGCGGCTGGCGGCGATGTTCGGCTGGCCGCTGCATCTGGGGCATCTGACCAGCGGCGGGACGTTTGCCAATCTGGAGGCGCTGTGGGTTGCGGGGCAGATGACGCGGAGTGCGGATGGCAGGCTGAAGACGATTGCTGCTTCGAGTCAGGCGCACTATACGCACAGCCGCATCTCCGGTGTGCTGGGGCTGCCGTTTGCGAGCGTGCCGGTGGACGAGACGGGCCGGATGGACCTTGCGGCGCTGGAGCGGATGCTTGCGGAAGGTGAGGTCGGCACGGTGGTGGCTACGCTGGGCACGACGGCGGTTGGCTCGGTAGACGCCCTCGACAAAATCGTCGCGCTGCGCGAGCGGTATGGCTTTCGCCTGCATGTGGATGCGGCGTATGGAGGCTACTTCATGCTGGCCGGAAATCTCGCGCCGGAGACGCGCGCTGCGTATGACGCGATTGGCGAGGCGGATTCGATCGTGATCGATCCGCATAAGCATGGGCTGCAACCCTATGGCTGCGGGTGCGTTCTGTTTCGTGATCCGAGCGTGGGGCGGCTTTACAAACACGACTCGCCGTACACGTATTTCAGTTCGAAAGAGTTACACCTGGGAGAGATTTCGCTGGAGTGCTCGCGAGCCGGAGCGGCGGCGGTGGCGCTGTGGGCTACGCAGCAGTTGCTTCCTTACGAGCGCGGCGGCGAATTTGCTCGGGGGTTGGAGTCGGGCCGGGAAGCTGCGCTTGCGCTTCATCGGCATCTGGCTGGCGCCCCGCACTTCATTGTGCCGGTTGCGCCGCCTGCGCTCGACATCATTTTCTGGGCCGTGAGAGCGGCGACGCCTGAGGCCTCGTCGGCGATGGCGCAGGCGGTCTTTGACGAGGCTGCGAAGCTGGACCTGCATCTGGCTCTGGCGAAGCTGCCTGTGTCCTTATTTCCACAGGGGACGTGGAAATCGGGACACATCTCAGGAGATGAGGAGCATGTCACCTGTTTGCGTTCGGTGTTGATGAAGCCCGAGCATCTCCTTTGGCTGGAAGAGATATGGGAGCGGCTGGAGAAGGCGGCGAGTCAAGCGTTGATGTCAATCCCCTGATCGAACCAGCGGGGGTAACCCAAGCGACATAGTTTACGGTAACGTGTTTGCTAGAATGGCTTGATTCGGTGCTGGGCATCCTTTCGCCGGTCTCGCGCATCGTGGCGGCCTGCAAAATCGCTTCAGCGTCGAACTCCCGCCAACCGGCGCGCGTTGCCGGGCGGGCGAGAAAAGGGACCACCACCGCATGGACTTCGCAACCCCCGCTCCTGAGCTTCCCAAACGGACCATCGCTTACTTTTCCATGGAGATTGCGCTTTCTCCGGACATTCCTACCTACTCGGGTGGATTGGGGATGCTGGCGGGCGACACGCTGCGCTCGGCTGCGGATACGTGTGCGCCGATGGCTGCCATCACGCTGGCGCACCGGCGCGGATACTTTCGGCAGCACCTCTCCGATATGGGTCAGCAGACCGAGTCGGAGGTGCCGTGGTCGCCGGAGTCGTTGCCCAGCGCCGGAGAGATTGTCGCCATCACGATGCAGAACCGGCAGGTGCTGGTGCGGGCGTGGCGCTACGATGTCGTCGGCGTTACCGGGCATGTGATTCCAGTCCTGATGCTCGACACAGACATCGAGGGTAACGACCCGTGGGACCGGAGGTTGACCGATCATCTGTATGGCGGCGACAGCTACTACCGTCTGTGTCAGGAGACGGTGCTTGGGCTGGGTGGCATCGCCTTGCTGAATGCGCTGGGCTGTAAGCCCGAGGTCTACCACATGAACGAAGGCCACGCTGCGCTGCTGGCGCTTGGCCTGCTGGAAGGGCATTTGGGCGGGGCGCCGTTGTCGAGCGCGACTGATGCGGACATCGAGGCCGTGCGGCAGCACTGCGTCTTTACCACGCACACGCCCGTGCCGGCGGGGCACGACCAGTTCGGCGTGGACCAGATGTATCAGGTGCTGGGACATGAGCGCGCCACGGCGATCGAACGCGCGGACTGCCTGCACAACGGGCTGATGAACATGACCTACATCGCGCTGCGGTTTTCGCGCTACGTCAATGGAGTGGCCATGCAGCACGGCAAGGTCTCGCAGAAGATGTTTCCGGGATACAAGATCAGCGCGATCACCAACGGGGTCCACGCGGGGACGTGGACGAGTCACCATTTTCAGGAACTGTTTGACGCGGAGCTGCCGAACTGGCGCACGGACAATCAATATCTGCGAGCGGTCTACGGGATTGATCCGGCGCAGATTTCGGCCTGCCACATCAAGGGCAAGCAGCGGCTCTTTGACGTGGTGGCGCGGCGCACGGGGCACTACTTCAACCCCAGTGTGCTGACGCTCGGCTTTGCACGCCGTGCGGCGACGTACAAGCGCGCCAGTTTGTTGCTGAGCGACCCGGCTCGTCTGGTGGCGATTGCGGAGAAGATCGGCGGGCTGCAGATTCTGTTCGCGGGCAAGGCGCATCCGGCAGACAACGCGGGCAAGGGACTGATCCGCGAGGTCTATGCGGCGGCGGAGCGGTTGAACTCGCGCTCGCTGAGGATTCATTATCTGGAGAACTACGACTGGGAGCTGGGCGCGTTGCTGACGCAGGGCGTCGATGTGTGGGTGAACACGCCGCGCAGGCCGTATGAGGCCTCGGGCACATCGGGCATGAAGGCGGCGCTGAACGGTGTGCCGTCGCTGTCGATTCTGGACGGCTGGTGGATTGAGGGCTGCGCGGAAGGCGTTACGGGCTGGGCGATTGACGATGCCGAGAGCGAAGAGGTGGAGGCGGCGTGTCTGTACGACAAGCTGGAGCGCAGCATTGCGCCGCTTTACGCGAGCCCCGGGGGCTGGGCGCGGATGCAGCAGCACTGCATCGCCATCAACGGAGCGTATTTCAACACGCACCGCATGTTGGCGCAGTATCGGTACAACTCGTACTTCCCGGCGGGGCAGATTCCGCTGACGTCGGTCGCCGATGCGCCGCTGCGGCTGCATCGTCGCGCGACGGATGTTCACTTTGCCGAAGAGCCGGTCCTTTCGCGAGCGGTGAACTAAGTCAGATTCAGGCTGCCGGGCTCCTGAAGAGACTTTCGGAGAACGGTATGCGTGGACGCTGCATGGTGGGAAATGCGGGGATCTATCCACTACGGCGGCAGAAGACGCCGTCTCCGGTTGAGATGACGCGCGCTTTGTGGCGGCGAAGAAAAGATGGCGTAAGCGATAGCGCTGCAACATTTGCGCATGAGCGTCCGTCATTTCTGTGAAAGAATGGCTTACCACACCCTCACGTGTACGAAGAGCCGGAAGGTTTTTTGCCAGACTGGTGGCAGACTACCCGCATAGAATGGGGTCGCTGAAGATGCGGCGTTTGGCTTGTGTCACGCAGGAAGTCCAGTTGGCGCTGGGCGACGAGGGAGACGTTTCCCGGGCCGATGTTTTGTGGCCTTGCCGATGACCTGCTGCCTTTGTGAGAATCGATGAGCTGCACTATCCACATCTTTTCCCGGGAAGACAGAACGCGCTCGCGAGTGCGGCGGATGCGCTCATCTCTACGCACGTGCGCGCTTGCGGTGCTTCTGGTTTTGGTCGCATCGGGTCCGGCGTGGGCGCAGCAGTTTACGTTCAAGCATTATGGGCAGGATGAAGGACTCAAGAACCTGGATGTCTTCCGGGTGGTGCAGGACAAATCAGACTTTCTGTGGGTGGCTACCGAGAACGGCCTGTTTCGCTATGACGGGTCGGAGTTCCAGCGTTTCGACGCGAGCGACGGAATCGATGAGAGCCTGACGACTGACGCCGTGGTGGACGCCTCGGGTCGCCTGTGGGTGACGACCGGCAGCCATCTGTACTACTTTGCCGATGGCAGGTTCCAGGAGGTTCCAAGCTCGGGCCCGATGCAACTGAATGTAGGGCAGCGGTTGACCTCGCTCGATGCCGGACACATTCTGACGATCGACGGCGCGACGCTGCGGGTTGCACACCAGACGGGCAAGAACGGGGCGTGGACGATCTCGCCGTATTTCAGCAAGAAGATGCTGGCCGCGTATCCGCCGCTCGGCGAAGTGCACAGCGTGCTGGCGGAGCGGGACGGTACGCTGTGGCTGGGGTGCGGCGAGGTGCTGTGCCGGGTGAAGGGAGACAATGTGAAGCTGTACGGCCCGGCGCAGGGCGTTCCGGCTCCGGCAGCCTGGCTGGCATTGTTCAAGGACAGCCACGGTACGCTCTGGGTGCGCAGCCCTCATTACATGCGCGTGTTGACGCCGGGCAGCACCACGTTTGTGAGTCGCGTCATCACGCCCACGACGCAGACTCACTTCTTCGGGGCGGGCATCCTGACCTTTGCTGAAGACCGCAACGGCAACGTGCTGACGCAATCCACGACGGGTCTGGCGCGTTGGAATGGAACGGCGTGGGAAGTGCTCGACTCCTCCAACGGGCTCAACTTCGGAGACATCAGCACCATATTGAGCGACCGTGAAGGGTCGATCTGGTTTGCTACGCGCGGCCATGGGCTCGAGCGATGGCTGGGCTACGGCGAGATGGAGAACTGGACGATGCAGCAGGGCCTGCGCAACGACCTGGTGTGGTCCATCTTCCGCGACCGGCAGGGGCGACTCTGGATCGGGGACCAGCTTCAGGTCAGTGTGCTCGATCCGCGGCTAAGAACGATTCATCTCGCGCCCGGTTTTCCTCCGGTCTTCTTTCAGCAGACCTCGGGCTTCGAGCAGGCATCTGACGGCTCGATCTGGGTTGCGAGTGTACCCGGCTTCATTGGGCACTCTGACCCTCGGAGCGGGCGGTTTACCGAGTTCGGCAAGATTAACGGCATTATGCGCACGATCACCGGCGCGGACGGGGTCATCTGGTTCTGCACGCGCGAGGGACTCTACGCTATTCGGACGCCTGTGTCGCATCCGAAGCTGGAAAAAGTTGCCGGGCCGTTTGTGAGCGAAGGCTTTGATGACGCAGCCCGGGACGCGGAGGGCAATCTGTGGTTCGTCTCCGACCACCATCTTTACCGTCTGGCACATTCGAACTCCGCAGACGGCGGCCAGTGGAGCGAGGTCGCGCTTGATTCTGCGATGACGCGCGGAGGAATCCGTTCGTTTGCGGTTGCGCGGGACGGCACGTTCTGGATGGGCGGCGGTCTCTCTGGTCTCTATCACTTCAAGGTCGAAGGCGGCCGCGCGAAGGTGCTGTCCGTGCTCACGCAGCCTGAGATCATCTCGACCGACATCCAGTTTGTGCGCTTTGACCGCGATGGATGGCTCTGGGTGGGCACCGACCTCGGCGTCGAGGTCTTCGACGGCACGCACTGGAAGCTCATCACGCAACGTGACGGGCTGATCTCGAACGACACGAACGAAGGCGCATTTTTTGCCGACACGGACGGCTCGGTGTGGATTGGCATTAACGGAGGGCTGACGCATCTGCTGCATCCGCGCGATCTCTACAAGGAGGAGAACCTCGATGTGAGGCTCACCTCGGCGACGCTGGGCGACAGAGTGCTGAATCTGTCCGGCGGCAGAAATCTCTGGCGGTGGCGGAACACTCCTTTGGATATTCGCTTCACCTCGCCCAACTACGACCGCGAGGGCTCGCTCCAGTTCCGCTACCGGCTTTCAGGGCTGGAACAGACATGGAGTAAAACCACGGAACACAGCCTGCACTACGCAGCCGTGCCGCCGGGCGACTATCGCTTCGAGGTGCGTGCGCTCGATCCGAACCGCCGCAATGCCTCCGAGATTGCTTCGCTGGCGTTCACGATCCGTCCGCCGTGGTGGCGCACCCGGTCCTTCTATTTGTTGGTGGCCTTGGTTGCGACGTTGCTTTCGATGCTGGTATGGCGCTGGCGCGAGCGGCGTCTGCTGCTTGAACAAACGGCGTTGCAGGAGTTGATTGCTCAACGTACCGGCGAACTGGAGGCGGAGAAGCGGGAGCTGATGGCTGCGCGCGAGGCGCTCCAGCATCAGGCCTCGCATGACGCGCTGACGGGCCTGTGGAACCGGCCGGCGATTCTTGAAATTCTTGAGCGCGAGATGACACGCGCCCGCCGCGAGCGCACCAAGTTGACGGTCGTGCTCGCCGACCTCGACCACTTTAAGCAGATCAACGACACGTATGGCCACCTTGCGGGCGACGCCATCCTGCGCCAGGCATCCGGGCGTATGGTCGAAAATATCCGTCCCTACGATTTCATCGGACGCTACGGCGGCGAGGAGTTCATTATCGTCTTGCCGGGACTGGCCGAAGAGCCGTTTTCACGGCTGACGCAGCTCCACCAGGCGATTTCGGCGAGGCCCTTCGACTACGAGAGCAAGACTTTTCGGATCACGTCGAGCTTTGGGGCGGTCTCGCTCGACCGCTCGATGGCGACGGTTGAAGACATGGTGCGATGCGCCGACCAGGCGCTCTATCGGGCCAAGGCCGATGGGCGGAACTGCATCGTCTTCTACACACACCCGACGCAGCCCGGGCCGCTTGTCGAGACGCAGTAGACCCGCGACTATACCCCTCAACTGATTCAGCATGTACCATGCGGACGAGCCACTGAGAGCATATTCCATAGA
>NZ_DASUBE010000098.1:0-54182 GCF_035763405.1 Edaphobacter sp. | reverse complement strand
AGTTCTGGCTCTCGACTGCCTCCTGTGCCGAAGCGATGCGCTTCGAGATCATGCGGCTCTCGATGGGAACGCCTTCTTCCATGCCGAGGCGCTGGGGTAGGGTCGAGACCCACTCGCGGGCGAAGATGCGCATGAGGTCGTCTTCGAGGGAGAGGAAGAAGCGCGAGGAGCCGGGGTCGCCCTGACGTCCGGCGCGTCCGCGAAGCTGGTTGTCGACGCGGCGTGACTCGTGTCGCTCGGTGCCGAGGATGTGGAGGCCGCCGGCTTCGATGACGGCATCGTGTTCTTTTTTCGCGGCGGCTTCGTGGGCGGAGATGGTCGAGTCCCACTGGGCCTGCGTGGTTTCAAACTCCTGGCTGGCGTAGTAGAAGCGGACCATGCCGGGGCCGGCGACGGGCGAGATGGCTCCTTCGGCGGCGGAGACGGCGCGGGCCTGGGATTTTTTGACCAGCTCCTGACGGGCCATGAACTCGCTGTTGCCGCCGAGGAGGATGTCGGTGCCGCGGCCTGCCATGTTGGTGGCGATGGTGACCATGCCGAGGCGGCCGGCCTGCGCGACGATCTCGGCTTCCTTCTCGTGGAACTTGGCGTTCAAGACGACGTGGCGGACGCCTTTGCGCTTGAGGATTTCGGAGAGCAGCTCGGATTTTTCGATGCTGGTGGTGCCGACCAGGACGGGCTGCTTGTCGGCGTGGAACTTGGCGATTTCGTCGGCGACCGCGAAGTACTTTTCCTTCGACGTGCGGTAGACGACGTCGGGGTTTTCTTTGCGGAGCAGCTTGCGGTTGGTGGGGATGACGACGATGTCGAGCCGATAGATGCTGCCGAACTCGGCGGCTTCGGTCTCGGCGGTGCCGGTCATGCCGCTAAGCTTTTTGTACATGCGGAAGTAGTTCTGGAAGGTGATGGTGGCGAGCGTCTGGTCTTCCTTGCGGATTGTGACGCCTTCCTTGGCTTCGACGGCCTGGTGGAGGCCGTCGGACCAGCGGCGTCCGGGCATGAGGCGGCCGGTGAACTCGTCGACGATGATGACTTCGCCGTCTTTGACGACGTACTCGACGTCGCGCTTGTAGAGGGCGTGGGCCTTGACGGCGACTTCGACGTGGTGCTTGAGGTCCCAGTTTTCGGGGTCGGCGATGTTGCCGATGCCGAGGAGCTTTTCGATTTTTTCCCAGCCCTCGTCGGTGATGGTGATGGCGCGGGCCTTCTCGTCGACGACATAGTCGCCGGACCAGGTTTTGGTGTCGATGGTTTCGACGAGCTCGCCTTCTTCGAGATTGGGGATGATGACGTTGACGCGGGTGTACTTGTCGGTGGTCTGGTCGGTGGGGCCGGAGATGATGAGCGGGGTGCGGGCTTCGTCGATGAGGATGGAGTCGACTTCGTCGACGATGCAGAAGTAGTGGCCGCGCTGGACCTGATCTTTGAGCTCGAACTTCATGTTGTCGCGCAGATAGTCGAAGCCGAACTCGTTGTTGGTGCCGTAGGTGATGTCGGCG
Organism: Edaphobacter sp.; assembly: GCF_035763405.1. Taxonomy (NCBI): domain Bacteria; kingdom Pseudomonadati; phylum Acidobacteriota; class Terriglobia; order Terriglobales; family Acidobacteriaceae; genus Edaphobacter; species Edaphobacter sp. Next base: position 52,683 of record NZ_DASUBE010000098.1, on the reverse strand, counting down.
GCGTAGGCCTCGCGGCGCTGCTCGTCGGAGAGGTCGTGGACGATGACGCCGACGGTGAGGCCGAGGAAGCCGTGGATCTTGCCCATCCATTCGGCGTCGCGTTTGGCGAGGTAGTCGTTGACGGTGACGACGTGGACGCCGCGGCCTGCGAGCGCGTTGAGATAGCAGGGCAGCGTGGCGACGAGGGTCTTGCCTTCGCCGGTCTTCATCTCGGCGATGCGTCCGCCGTGGAGGACGATGCCGCCGATCATCTGCACGTCGAAGTGGCGCATGCCGACGGTGCGGCGGCCTGCCTCGCGGACGACGGCAAAGGCTTCGGGCAGGATGTCGTCGAGCGCGGCGGTTTCGGCGGCGAGGCGGAGCTTGTCTGCGTCGGGATCTTCGGGGTCGAGGTTCTCGGCGGCGACGGCGTCGGCGACGCGCTGGCGGAACTCGACGGTTTTGGCGCGGAGTTGGTCGTCGGAGAGCGCCTGCATGGCAGGCTCAAGATCGTTGATCTTTCTGACGGTCGGCAGCATCCGCTTGACGATGCGGTCGTTGGGGGTGCCGAAGATCTTATGGAATGGGTTCTTTATCAACTCAGGCGTCCTTCGGGGTGCGTTTGCCCCAAAGACTAGTGTAAATGTTCTGGCGGCGCCGTGGGTGGCGGGGAAGGCCTTACTCTGGTTTCAGATACGCGGCGAGCGGAGAGTGGGCGTTGCGCAGGGCGATGGCTACGGACTGGGCGTTGAGTTCGGCACCCTGGGAGCTGGTGTGGGTGTGGTCGATGGGGAAGAGGAGCGCGGTTTTTTCGGGGCCGGTGGCTTCGAGGCGGTCGGCTTCGACGGTGGCCATGTCGACGTAGGCTACGTGCTCTTGCTGGGCGAGCTGTTTGAGGCCGGCGTCGTAGCCCATGTCGCGCTCGATGTGCTGGCGACCGTCGGGGCCGGGCTTCCAGATGTTGCGGATGGTGAGCGAAAGCAGGATGGGTGTGGCTCCTTTGGAGCGCGCGTCGGCGATGTATTTGCGGATGTACCAGCCGTAGGTGTGGACGGTTTCGGTGCGGCCGTTGGGGAGGGTGACGTCTTTGGTTTCGTCGCCGAGACCGTGGAGCGAGCCGCGCGCTTTGGGGCCGTCGAGCGCGCCGCCGTCGTTGTGGCCCATCTGGATGAGGACATAGTCGCCGGGCTTGATCTGAGCCAGCACGCGGTCCCAGGAGCCTTCGGTGATGAAGGTGCGGCTGGAGCGTCCGGCGCGGGCGCGGTTGGCGACGTTGATGCGTGTGGTGTCGAAGTAGTGGGCGAAGTGGTCGCCCCAGCCAAGGTCGGCCTGGTTGCGTGCGGTGGAGTCGCCGACGATGAAGACGGTGGGGAGCGCGGGGTTGAGCGGGGTGGATGGCGCGACGGATGTTTGCGCGGGTGTGGGCGGCGGCGCGAGCGGATTTTGGGCCCGGGCAGCGGCGGTGAGGGCGGCGACGAACAGGACGAGGAGTGTGAGGTGCAGGCGGCGCATGGGCGTAGGGTAGCACCATCGTATTTCAACTGGGAAATAAATTCTGATGTGGTCGTGGGTAGAGTCTTGGGTTAGGTGATGAGGTTGTGGCGCCTGGAGGAAATGCGGGGGGCTCTCCGCTGCGGCGGCAAAAAGCGCCGCCTTCGGTCGAGATGACGTGTGTTTGGCGGTGTGGCAAACAGGGCCGGCTCCGGTCGAGATGGCGTGCGTTTGGTGGTGCGGCAAACAGGGCCGAGTCCGGTTGAGATGGCGTGCGTTTGGGGTGACGTTGGAGCCCAACCTTAGGCGCGATGAAGCTGCGCCGAAGATTGGGCACTCGGCTGTGTCTGGAGTCATAGGCCGAGGGGAGTGGGGTTGGTGCATACTGGCAGGGAGGTGATGTGGATGATCTCCTTCGACAGTGCGCATCGTGCGGTGCATTATCCGCCGGATCGGCGGTTTCGGATCTGGATACGGCCTTCTGTTCTGGCTATCCTGATTGCCTGCGTTGCGGTACCGGTGGTGGCGGCGTGGGTGCAGGCTGTGATCGTCGGTATTCCTCACCTGAAAGAGCTGCCACAGTTCATGGAAGGCACGATGAGCGGGCCGCACGGGTTTCCGGGCTGGGTGCGGTGGACGCACTTTTTTAATTTTCTCTTTCTGACGATGCTGATTCGTAGTGGCATCTCGATCCTGATGGACCATCCGCGGCTTTATTTCAATGACGACTGCACGCCGGGGTCGGAGTGGATACGGTTTACGCCGCTGCGGGTGCCGACGGACCGCGTGTGGACGGCGAAGGACGATGCGCGGTACATCTCGCCGATTGTGGGGCTGCCGGGGTACAGGCATACGGTGGGCGTGGCGCGGTCGTGGCACTTCATTACGGTGTATGGATTCATCATCACCGGAATAGTTTTTGTGATTTGCCTGTTCACGACCGATCAGTGGATGCGGCTGATTCCGACGCGGTGGGACACGGTGGCCGATGCGTGGAAGACGTTTGTCTGTTACGCGAGCTTTCATCTGCCGCCGGAGCCGAACGGATTTTATGGCTATAACGCGCTACAGCAGATTGCGTATGCGGCGACGGTGTTTGTGATGGCTCCGCTGTCGATTCTGACCGGGCTGGCGATGTCGCCTGCGCTGGTGAACCGGTTCCAGTGGTACGCGAAGCTGTTCGGCGGCAGGCAGTCGGCGCGGTCGATTCACTTCATTATGATGAACGGTTTCTTCGCGTTCATTGTGGTGCATGTGACGCTGATTGCGATGACGGGATTCCGGCGCAACATGAACCACATTGTGATGGGCACGGACGACCTTCGTTCGATCGGAATGATTCTGGGGTTCGTTGGGATTGCCGTGGTGGTGGGCTTGTGGATTGTGGCGCACTATGTTTCGTGGAAGTATCCGCGCAGCTTCCAGAATGCACAGAAGGCGGTGACGTATCCGCTGATGCTGGCGACGCTGAACCGGTTTCATCCGGCGGAGAAGTACACGCGCGATCAGATCTCGCCGCACTTCTGGCCGAACGGCAAGATGCCGGTGCGCGAGGACTGGAAGGCGCTGGCGGCGAGCAGGTTTGCCGATTATCGGCTGAAGGTCGGCGGGCTGGTGGAGAATCCGGTGGAGCTTTCGCTTGAAGACCTGCGCGAGATGGGCATGGAGAGCTTTATTACGATGCACCATTGCATTCAGGGGTGGTCGGGGATTGCGGAGTGGCGCGGCGTGCCGATTCGCAAGCTGGTGGAGCGTGTGCGGCCGAAGCCTGAGGCGCAGGTGTTGGCGTTTTTTTCGTTCGGCTATTCGCTGTATGGGAAGGAGTACTACGATACGCAGAGTTTGGAGAATGTGCTGAAGGCGGAGTGCATTCTGGCGCTGGAGATGAACGGTGCGCCGCTGACGGAGACGTACGGCTCGCCGGTGCGGCTGCGGGTGGAGAACCAGTTGGGCTACAAGATGGTGAAGTGGATTGAGCGGATTGAGTTTGTGGCAAGTGAGAAGAACCTGGGCAAAGGCGAGGGCGGGAGTAATGAGGATGATGAGTATTTTGATCTGCTGCCGAATATCTGAGAAGGGTTTCTCGCGGATGGCGTCGCGGATGAGCGCATGATTCCGCAGACTTGCGAGCGGAATACGGGATTCTTCCGCTTCGCAAGCTCAGGGTCAGAATGACAGCGCAGTGAGCAACGACAGCCATGGGAAATGTTTTTAACCGCAGTGGTGGAAAAATGCTCTGAAGAGGCGGGCGCTCATTGATGGAGCAGGAACAGCAGCGGCGGCCACCGCGCATTGGCTCGGAGCACATGTCTACGGCGCTCAGGCATATGCGCCTGGCGTGGCTGCTCGATCATTTTCCGCCCCTGCTGATCTGGACGGCGTACGTGTTCGTCAATGGGTTTGTGACGATTGGGCTGCTGGCGCTGCTGGCCGTGGTGAGCGAGACGCCGTTTGTGTTTCCGTCGCTGGGGCCGACGGCGTATCTGTTTTTCTTTGCTCCGCTGGGTGAGTCGTCTACGCCGCGCAATGCGATTCTGGGGCACGCGATTGGGCTGGTGTGCGGGTATGGAGCGTTCTGGGCAGCGGGGCTGGAACATGGCGCTCCGAACTTTCACGATGGCGTGTACTGGCCGAGGATCTTGTCGGCGGCGCTGTCGCTGGCGTTTACCGGGGCGTTTATGGTGTTGTTTCGCGTGAACCATCCGCCGGCAGGCGCGACGACACTGATTGTGGCGCTGGGGATTCTTTCGATGCCGTATCACCTGGTGGTGATTGAGGTGGCTGTGGTGTTGCTGACGGTACAGGCGTTTGTGATTAATCGGTTGGCGGGGCTGCCTTATCCGGTGTGGCAGCGCGGCGGGGCGGGTTGAGGGTGCGTTGAACCCATCTTAGGCGCGATGAAGCTGCGCCGAAGATGGGACATCCGGCCTTATGTGGTCGGTTTTGGAAATTGGTCAGTCCATGGAAGATGCAGCTCTGGTGGGGGCGGTTCTGCGGCGGCGGATGGGCGAGATGATTTGTCCTGGGTGGATTCTGCGAGTATCCCGGCATTTATCCGTTTTTACATGACGGACGGGGTTGGAGATTACGTTTTCTTTTTTGCTTGACAATGAAGTGGTTGCCCACTTAGGGTACTTTTGCTTCTGCAAAGTGACGAGATGTATCCGCGAAATGGATGGACCAGTGGTGTCTTCCTGAGAGACCGCTGTCTGGGTCGATGTGCCTGTTGGCGCGGCCCGGAGCAGGTGTTGCGGAGCGGAGGCGTGGCCGGAATCGGGGCGAAGCGGCTGTCCCGGTTTGTACCGTGATGGATTTCGTTGACGTGAAAGTGAGATTGACTCGATGAAGAAGTTGACCGCGCTGCGTGTGTGCCTGAGTGTTTCAGCGACTTTGCTAGCTGTTGCGATGGGTGGGTTTGCGGCGGATGCGTCTGCGCAGACTGCTCCGGTGGCGTTGCCCAATACGATGAGCACGATGGCGGGAGGCGGGGCGACGACGACTGTGGGCGCTCCGTGCGAGGCGGGCAGCCCGTATACGGCGACGGATGCGGTGGGCGATGGGTGTCCGGGAAGGCTGGCTTCGTTTGGCAGCGATGGGCGCGGCGGCCTGGTGGTGGATGGGCAGGGGAATGTCTTTGTCGGGGATGTGACGAACGAGCGGGTGCGGGAGATCAGTGCGCGCAGCGGGGTGGTGACGACGCTGGCGGGCGGTGCGGCGGCGTGCGGCGTGGCGAATGGGCAGCAGGATAAGTTTGGCGATGGATGTCCGCTGGCACAGACGGGCGGGTTCAACTCGCCACGCGGCGTTGGGATTGATGCGTATGGGAATGTGTTTAACGCGGGCTATAACGACCATGCGGTGAATATCTTTTGCCGGGCGGCTTCGCCGCTGTGCCCGAACGTGGCCGGGTCGAAGCTGGTGGGGTACATGTACCGGATTGCCGGGTGCGTGGCGGGTACGGGTTCGGGCGGTACGGCTGCGGCGGGGACGACGGCGGGCACGAGCGGTGATGGGACGGCTGCGAGTCCGTTTGGGAATCTGGCGGCGGATGTGGCGGCGTGGGGGACGGGCAGCGCTGGGTATGGGACGTGCTCGACTGCGCTGGGTGGGTTGAACGGCGCGCGCGGGATAGCGGCGGACCGCTACGGCAATGTGTATATCGCGGACACGGGGAATAATCGGTATCGCGTGGTGGTGGGACCGGCTTCGTATAACGGCGTGGCGAATCCGCTGGCGAGCGTGATTGCGCTGGACCCGGCGTATGGCTCGGTGACAGCGGCGACGGCGGCGGGAAGGATTTATCCGATTCTCGGCGGATTTACTGCTCCGGCGCAGGGTGCGGCGTGCGCGGGTACGGGCGGGGGGACGGCTCTGGATACGCGGGGCGATGGGTGCCCGTTTTATCAGACGACGGCGGGAAGCGGGCCGCAGGGCATTGCGGTGGATGCGTTTGGCAATGTGATCTTTGGCGATAACGGCAGCGTGCTGGTACGCGTGCTCTACATGGGCGGCGCGGCGATGGCGAATGCGATTACGGTGAATAATCCGGCGGTGACGACGCCGGTGGTGGGGTCGGTGTATGTGCTTGCGGGTGGTGGAAGCACGGGAGTGGGGCCGGCTCCGACGCGCGGGACGAGCACGATTGTGGACTCGAACATCTTCAAGATTGCGATTGGTCCGAATGGGAACCTGTTCATCGGGGATGGCTCGCAGGTTCTGTTCTACGACATGGCGACGGGATTTGTGCGCAAACTGTTTGCGGCCGGGCCGGTGTGCTCGGCGGCGCTGAATGCGATTGGCGATGGATGCCCGGCGAGTCAGGCGGCGTGGAGCGGCGGCTCGGGGTTGGGTGTGGGGCTTGATCCGGAGGGGAACCTCTATGTCACGGACACCGAGGCGAGTGTGCTGGTGCGGAAGATCTCGGCGGCGAGCCTGGTGCCGATTGCGACCGGTTCGAGTTTGACCCAGACGGTGACGCTGCATGGAGCAGTGGGAACGAGCGGCATGACGGCTGCGCTGGCGGGGGCTTCGCCGGATATTTCTGTTGGGAGTGTGAGTTGCGGCGCGGCGGCGGCGGATTTGACGATGGACTGCACGGTGCCGGTGACGTTTGCTCCGCATACGGCTGGGACGAGGGCAGCGACGCTGGTGGTGAGTGCGGCGGGCGGTTCGGCGAACCTGGCGCTGGCTGGTACGGCGATGGGGCCGGCGCTGGCGGTGGATTCAAGCGCGACTGCGACGACGACGCTTGGCTCGGGGATGAAGCCGGTCTCGGTTGCGGTGGATGGCGCGAGCAATGTGTATACGTTCGACGCGGCGGCGGGGAAGTTGACGGTCATCAGGGGCGGCGTGAGTACGCAGTTGGCAGCGACGCTGCCGGCGAATCCGGCGCAGATTGCGGTGGATACGGCGGGCAATATCTATGCTGTCGGGACGGGCGGCGGGGCGATTACGAAACTGACGCTGACCGGGCCCGGTACATATTCGGCGAGCACGATCAGCTATGCGCCGCCGGTGACTCCCGCGGCTCCGCAGGCGATTGCGGTGGATGGGCAGGGAGATCTTTACGTTGCCGACAAGACGAACGGGGCGGTGTATGAGATTGCGGCGGAGACTGCTGCGGTGTTCTCCGAGCCGATGACGGTGGTGGCGACGGGGCTTTCGAACCCGGTGGCGCTGGCGCTGGATGGGCAGGGAAATCTTTATATTGCCGACCAGGGGGCGGGGGCGGTGGATAAGGTCTCGGGCGCGGATGGTTCGCAGACGACGGTGATGAGCGGCGTGGCGCCGGTGGGCGTGGCGGGCGATGCGGCGGGCGATGTTTATGTTCAGGACAGCGGCACGGGGTCGGTGATTGAGGTGCCGGTCTCGGGGCCGAAGACGACGGTGTTGAGCGGGCTGACTGCGCCGACGGGGATTGCGGTGGATGGCAACGGCGTGCTGTACAGCGCGGACACGAACGCTGGCGGTGTGGTGGCGGTGCTGCGCAATCAGACTGCGTTTGATTTTGGCACGAGCATTACGGCGGCGTTCAACGGCACGGTGAGCAATGTGGGCAATGCCGCGGCGACGGGCTTCAGCCAGACGGACACAACGGACTTTCAGGTTGCGTCTTCGGGCGCGAATGGATGCGCGCTGGGCGCGACGTCGGTTGCGGTGGGAAGCTCGTGCACGGTGACGGCGAGTTTCACGCCTTCGGCAAGCGGGACTGGGCCGGTGTCGGATGTGCTGGGGCTGACTCCGGCGGCTTCGAGCACTGGATTGCTGACACTGACGGCGACGAAGACTGGTACGGTGACGACGACTACGACAGCGATCTCCGGACAGACGCCGGGGAGCCCGGTGTTTGCGGCGAGTGGGACGGAGGTCAGCTTTACGGTGACGGTAACGCCGAGTTCGGGATCGGTCTCGGGCACGAATGTTGAGGTGGTGGTGGATGGCGGGAGCCCGGTGCCGTATGTGCTCTCGGGGAACAGCGTGACGGTGGCGCTGAGCGGTTTGAGCGCGGGCAGTCACACGGTGACGGCGACGTATCCGACGCAGGCGGGGATTGTGGGGTCGGTGTCTTCGGCGACGGCGTTCTCGATTGCGCAGGCCGCGACTGCGGTGACGTGGACTCCGGCTGCGACCTCGCAGCAGGTGAGCAGCGCGATGGGCGTGGGTGTGTTGAATGCGTCTTCGGGCGGAGTGGCGGGGACGTTTGTGTATACGGCTACGCCTGCGGGCGGCGCGGCGATGACGGTGGATGCTTCGACGTATCTGCCGATTGGCACCTATGCGCTGGGTGTGACGTTTGTGCCGGCGGATGCGGTGGATTATGCGGGATCGACGGCGTCGGTTGCGAACTATGCGGTGACGAAGGCGGACACGACGGCGGCGGTGGGCGCGTCGCAGAGCGTGGTTGCGGCGGACGGCTCGGGGAACTACGCGACGGTGCAGGATGCGGTGAATGCGCTTTCGCCGACGGCAGGCGGTGCGGTTTATATCAAACCGGGAACGTATACGGGGTTTGTGACGGTCCGGTATCCGTATGTGTCGCTGCGTGGGCTGGGCGGGAATCCGTCGAACGTGGTGCTGACGAATGAGTGGGGCGCGTTTTCGGCTCCGTTCCTGAGCGGGCAGGGGCCAGGTAATGGCGGCGCGCAGGGTGATCAGGGGTCGAGCACGATGGTGGTGGCGAAGGGCGCGGTGAGTGGGACGACGTATACGCCGAACGCCTTCTATATGGAGAACGTGTCGGTGGCGAATACGTATGACACCGATGCGACGAACTCGAATACGAATGCGGTGGTGGGTGGCGTGTGCACGGCGGGGCAGGCGGCGAACAATAATCAAGCGCTGTTCAATTCGGGGACGCTGTGTAACTCGCAGGCGCTGGCTCTGTGGATTACGGCTGACCAGGCGGTGCTGAACAATGTGCAGTTGTCGAGCCTACAGGACACGTTGTATGCGGGCAGCCAGGGCTGCGGCGCGGTGTGCCAGTCGGCACGGCAGTACTTCTGGCGCGGGCGGATCAATGGTGATGTGGACTATATCTTCGGCGATGCGGCGGCGGTGTTTGATCGCACGGTGTTCTATACGGCGTATCACGGAACGGTGACGGGGACGGACACGATTGAGGCGCAGAACAAGAAGGCGCAGACGGGGAGCGCGTCCGATTATCTGAGCGGTTATGTGTTGAATCATGCGTATCTGCTTTCGCAGAGTGCGGGCATGACGAACCTGTTGTACGGGCGACCGTATGGGCAGTACTCGACGTACATCATGCTGAACAGCTTTGTGGACCAGGTGAATCCGACGGGATGGATTGAGTTCTCGAACGATACGAACCTGCCTACGTCTACTTACGGCGAGTTCAACACGATGCCGTATACGGACCCGGCTACGGGCGCAGTGGATGCGAATGGGTTTATCTATGCGGGTGCGGGCGGAAGCTCGGGCGCGGGAGTGGCGGGTGCGCGGGAGACGGTTTCGACGAGTCCGGGCACGCCGATGGCGTCTAATGCGGTGAAGACGAGTCTGACGGCGGCGCAGGCTGCGTTGTACTATCCGGTGGCGTTTCTTTCGACGACGGTGCTTGTGCCGAGTTCTCCTTTCGCGGGATTTGCGGCGAGCTGGGATCCGACGGCGGCGCTGGCGGCGAATGTGAATGCGTTTGTGCCGAGCGGTAGCAGCATTACGATTGCGCCGGGAAGCAGCGTGACGATTCTGGTGCGGCCGCAGACTCCGGGTGCGGGTTTGGTGCCGACGGGGAGCTACACGATTCTTGATGGCGGCACGGTGATCAACTCGGGGACGCTTGATGCAACAGGTGAGGCGTACTTCACGACGAGTTCGCTGACTGTGGGGACGCATAACATTACGACGACGTATGGCGGCGATGCGAACTTCAATGGCTCGTCGAGCGCGACGCCGTTTGTGATTACGGTTGCCGGGTTGCCGACGACGACGACTTCGTTGACTGCGAGCACGGCGGTGGCTGCGCCGGGGCAGTCGGTGACGTTGACGGCGACGGTTGTAGCTGCGAGCGGAACGCCGACTGGCTCGGTGACGTTTGCGACAGGTGGGACGACGCTGGGTACGATGGCGCTGCCTGCGAATGGAGTGGCGACGCTGGCGACGACGGCGTTGCCGCTGGGCGTGGATACGATTACGGCGACGTATAGCGGCGATGCGGGATTTGGCGGCTCGTCGGGTTCGACGACGGTGACGGTCGCGGGGCAGATGAGCTTCAGCGTGCCTTCGCTGTCGTTTGCGGCGCAGACGGATGGGACGAGTTCGGCTGCGGTTGCGGTGACGCTGACGAACAACACGGGCGCGGCTGTGAGTAGCGTTTCGATTACGGCGAGCGCGGGGTTCAGCATTGCGAGCAATACGTGCGGGACTAGTCTGGCGGCTGGCGCAGGCTGCTCGGTGGGCGTGGTTTTCTCGCCGGTGGTGGGTCAGTCGGGAACGGTGAGTGGGAGTCTGGCGGTGACGACTTCGGGCGGGAATGCTTCGCTGCCGCTCTCGGGCGTGGTTGCGGAGCCTGCTGCTCCGGCGGTGGCGACGGGCGATACGCGCATCGTGACCGAGCCGAGTTTTCCGGCGGCGTGCCAGGTGTTGACGTCGAGCTTCCATGATGTGAGTGGGGATGTTCCTGCATCGGTCGAGGCGGTGAGCACGAACCTGGACCAGACGCGGTTGCAGAATGCGCTGAATGCGTGCGCGGGCACGAACCAGTCGGTTGAGCTGGCGATGGATGCGAGCGGCAACGATGCGTTTTTGACTGGGCCGATTACGATTCCGAGCGGCGTGACGTTGCTGGTCGATCCGGGTGTGACGCTGTACTTCTCGCGCAACGCGCAGGACTACGACAAGGTGGCGGGTGTGCATACGTGCGGCACGGTGAACTCGTCGAGCAACACGGCGAGTTGCCAGAACCTGATCAGCATCAGCAATGCGAACAACACGGGCATCATGGGCTACGGCAAGCTGGATGGTCGCGGCGGCGATGTGGTGCTGAACAGCTTCCCAACGGCGGGCTTTGAGGGGACGACGGCGGGCAAGACGTGGTGGAACCTGGCGACCGATGCGGATGCGCTGGGCGCGAGCCAGCAGAATCCGCGCGGGATTCAGATCTCGAAGTCCACCAACATTACGCTGTACAAGATCACGTTCAAGAACGCACCGAACTTTCACGTGGCCATCAATACGGTGAACGGCTTGACGGTGTGGGGCATGAAGATTGTGACGCCGTATAACGCGCGTAATACGGACGGCATCGATCCGGGCAATGCGACGAATGTGACGATTCGTGACTCGTGGATTTCGGACGGCGATGACAATGTGGCAGTGGGCGCGCCGAATGCGGCGTCGGCGAATATCTCGGTGGTGGATAACCACTTCTTCGCGGGACACGGCGAGTCGATTGGAAGTTATACGACCGGCGGAGTGACGAATGTGCTGTTCGATCACAACCAGATGTATGGCGACGCGGATGTGGACGGGAGCAATTCGACGGCGATACGGATTAAGTCTGCCAATGATCGCGGGAATGTGGTGCAGAACATTCAGTACTCGAACTCGTGCTTTGTGAATCACGGCACGCAGATTCAGTTCACGCCGCTTTACAACACCAATCCGGGCACGCTGACGCCGAACTACAAGAACATTCTGTTGCAGAATTTGCGGTTCTCGAATGCGGGTAAGGTGGCGACGGGATCGGTGACGCTGCTGGGCGCGAGCAATAACGGGACGGTGAATCCGCTGGTGGTGACGCTCGACAACGTGACGTTTGATACGCTGGGCAGCTCGAATTTGATTGCGCCGAGCAATGCGCAGGTCACGCTTGGGCCGGGGCAGGTTTCGAGCAATCTGGTCTCGCTGCTTGCTCCTTATAACGGCGCGAACGGCAACGTGATTACAGACAATCGCACGGTGCCGACGCTGGCTGCGCCGGACTGCACGTTCACGTTCCTCGCGCCGGAGTTAACGGGGCCGCAAGGGAGCAATGAGGTGGTGACGGCTGGGCAGATTCCGACGGCGGTCGTGATTTTGACGCCTGCGGTGGCGGGGGCGAGTTATCCGTTCCCCACGGGCACGGTGACGTTGACCGATGAGAACGGCGCGAACGTTACGGCAAACCTTCCGGGAACGACGGACACGGTCTTTATTCCTATTCCGAATGCGGGTCCGGGGACGCATACGTATACGGCGAGTTATTCGGGCGATGCGAAGTATGCGGCGATTGCGAGCTTTGGCAGCTATGGCGTGACGGTGAACGCGGGAAGTCTGGCAGCGACGACTACGGCGCTTTCGGGTGTGCCTTCGACTTCGACGTATGGTGCGGGATTTACGGCGACAGTGACGGTTGCGGGATCGGCTGCGCCTTCGGGTTCGGTGTCGCTGCTGGTGAATGGCACGATCTACGCTACGGTTCCGTTGAGCGGCGGCAGCGCGTCGTATGCGTTCAACCTGACTCCGGGGAGCTATACGATTGGCGCGGTGTATGGCGGCGATGGTGCGAATGCGGGGTCGGTCTCGGCTGTGAGTTCGGTGACGATTGGCGGGGCAGAGACGGCGACGACGCTTCAGGCTTCGGCGACGACGGGGACGGTGGGATCGCCGATCTCGTTGACGGCGACGGTGACGTCTGCCGTGGGGACGCCTGACGGTAAGGTGAGCTTCAGCTACACGACAGGTTCGAATGCGACGCCAACGCTGGTGGGCAATGCGACCTTGAACAGCAATGGTGTGGCTGTGTTGAGCGCGCTGTTGCCGGAGGGCGTGGACAGCGTGACGGCGACGTATGCAGGCAGCGCGAATTTTGGCGGATCGACGTCGGGTACTCCGGTTGCGATTACGATCAATCCTGCGCCGCAGGTGCCGGTGTCGGCTGCGCCGGTGGCGCTGCCGTATACGGTTTCGACGATTGCCGGCGGCGCGAGTTCTTCGACGGCGAATACGACGTGCGTGGGCACGACGGATGCGTTTGGCGATGGATGCCAGGCTACCGCTGTGCAGCTTTCCGGTTCGGGTGCGGACTTGCGTAGCGTTGCTGTCGATCCGTTTGGGAATGTGTATTTCACGGACGCGACGGCGAAGATGGTTCGTAAGATTTCGACTAATGGCGTGGTCTCGGATTTTGCCGGGTATGTCTCGGGCAGCTCGTGCGTGCCGACGGCGACAGTGGGTTGCGCGCCGACACAGGTGAAGCTCTCGGGCAAGCCGCGCGGCATTTATGCGGACCAGCTTGGCAACTTGTTTATTGCGGGATATGGCGATAACAAGGTGCAGGAGGTGAAGGCGGCTGATGGCCTGATGTATCTGATTGCGGGCACGGGCAGCGGGCCGGCGAATACGACCGATGCGGCAGGCGATGGCGGCCAGGCTGCGAGCGCGTTGCTGAAGGGACCGCGCGGTGTTTGGACCGATGCGGCAGGGAATATCTATATTGCGGACTCGGGCGACAACCGCGTGCGCGAGGTGTTCAATCCGGCTTCGGGGTTTGCTGAGGCCGGAGTGATCCAGACGATTGCCGGGACCGGCACGAACTCTTCGACTGGCGACAGCGGACTGGCGACGGCGGCGACGATCTCGAACCCGCAGGGCGTGGCGGTGGATGCGAATGGGAATGTGTTTATCGCGGAGTCGTCGCATGTGCGGGCGGTGTGCGTGACGTGCACTGCGGGGACGGGGCTTTACAGCCTGCTGAACAAGCTGGGCGTGGCTGCGCCGGTGAATGGAAATATCTATACGGTTGCGGGTACGTCGAGCACGTCGAACAGCACGCTGGCGGCTGGTTTGGCCACGACGGTGAACATGGGGCCGCAGAAGATTGCGTTTGATGCGGACGGGAATCTGTATATTGCGGACTCGGCCAATAACGTGGTGTGGTTTGAGGACACGCGCACTGGCTATACGCGAGTGATTGCAGGCGGAGGGTCGGCAACGACGTGCAGTGCGTCGGCGATCGGCGATGGGTGCAAGGGAACGCAGGCGGTGGTCGGCTCGGCTGGCGGCAATGGTTTTGGGCTGGCGCTGGACCACGAAGGAAGCCTGTATATCAGCGACTCGACGAACTGGAGGATTCGCAAGGTCTCGAATGATTTGCGCTTTGCTTCAACGGCGGTCGGCACGCCGGTGAGCCAGACGATTCAGATGCACTTTGTCGCGGGCGATTTGCCGGTGAGCACGACGCTGGCTTCAGCGAACTTCAGCCTGGCGGCTGCGGGTTGCGTGGTGAACGCGGCGGACAATACGGATGACTGCACGTACACGGCGACCTTCAACCCGTCTGCTGCAGGCGCGCGGACTGCGCCGCTTGCGGTTGCGACGGCGCTCGGACATCCTGCGAGCTTTGGGCTGACGGGCTTTGGTGTGGGTGCGGGTGCAACGCTTGATCCGGCGCAGCAGTTGACGGTTGGGCAGGGGATGCAGGTGAATGCGGCGGCGGTTGATGATGCGGGGAATGTCTACGTTGTCGATGGCGCGAGCAGGCAGGTGCTGAAGTTTGCGCCGGGAGCGAGTGGCGCTTCGGCTCCGTTTGTCAGCCTGGGAACGTTTACGAATCCGGCGGCGGTGGCGGTAGATGCGAGCGGCAATGTGTATGTGGCTGATGCAGCGACGGGTTCGGTGACGCAGATTGGGCCGTCGGGTGTTTCGGCGACGCTGGCCACGGGCTTTAGTTCGCCTGTGGGACTGGCGGTGGATGCGCTGGGCAATCTGTATGTCTCGGATGCAGCGGTGAAGACGGTGACGGAGATTGGCTCGAACATGGTGGCTTCGAGAGTGATTGCAAGCGGTTTGGCTGCGCCTGCGGGGCTTGCGGTGGATGCGGGCGGTAATGTCTTTGTTGCGGACACGACGGCGGGCGCGGTTTATCGCTACGATGCGCAGACGTTGACACGCAGCACGGCGACGACAGCGTCGAGCGCGCCGGTGGCGGTTGCTGTGGATGCGGCGGGCAATCTGCTGGTTGCTGACGGCGGCACGGGGACGATTGTTGCTGTGCCTGCGAGCAGCGGCAGTGGGGCGTTTACGGTGGCGACTGGCGTGGCGGCGAAGGCGCTGGCGCTGGATAGCGCGGGCAATGTCTACACTGGGTTGGCTGCGGGGCAGGTGCTGGAGCTGGAACGCACGCAGGTGGTGACGGCGTTTGCGTCGAGTATGGCAGCGCCGGTGACGGTGAACATGCTTTCGACCGGGAATGTCGCTGCGAGTTTGACGATGAACGATCCGGACCAGGTGAACTTTGCGCTTTCGCCGGTTGCTTCGTCGGACTGTGGCGTGGCTGGGCCCATCACGATTGCGGTAGGTGGCGTTTGCCAGTTCACGTCGAAGTTCACGCCTGCTTCTCATCTGGACTTTACCAACACGGTGACGTTTGCGGGTAATGTGGCCGGGCTTCAGATTGTGCAGACGGGGGACAACGCTCCGATTCCCGGCACGGTGGTGCTGGTGACGACGGCTACGCTGACCAAAGTGGATGGCGGGTATCAGGCGGTGGTCACGGTTACGAACAATGGCACGGGCACGGCGCAGAACGTGATGTTGACGAACGCGACGATCGCTTCGGTGACGGGGACGCCACTGCCGATTTCGCTGGGCTATATTGCGCCCAACGGTGGAACGGCGGTGGCGACGGTGACGTTCCTCGGTACGCCGGGAGCGTCGGGCACGCACGCGGCTGAACGCTACTTGGGGACGTATACGGGAGGGACGTTCGGCGGAAGCATCCGGGCGACGCTTCCGTAGACGTGCAGCCCGGCGTGAGCCGAGGCGAAACGCAAATTCCCTTCGGGAGTGACAACAAAAGAGTGGTTGGGATTGAACGAAACTGAGATGAAAGCAGGGAAATGAGATGACGATGAAAACAATGATCCTTACACTTGCACTTTTTGCGTTGACTGCCTTTGGACTGCCTGCGGCGAGTTTTGCGGACAGCATTCACCTGACGCTGTCTGCGCCGACGCTATCTGGCGCCCCGGGCGATACGGTTACGTTTGACGCGACGGTGACTGCTCCGCTGACGAATGCGGTGGCGGTGTTTTTGAATAGCGACAGTTTTAATTTAGATACGCCGCTGACGCTGGACGACAGCGACTTCTTCAACCTGCCGCTGAGCCTGAATCCGGGCGACAGCTATACCGGCGCACTTTTTACGGTGAGCATTCCGAATGGAGCGTCGTTAGGCGCGTACCTGGGGTCGTTTGCGATTCTTGGCGGCGCGGATGGTGGGGTTCAGGATTTGCTCGCTTCGGCATCGTTTACGGTGGATGCTGCGACGGCGACGAGCGCGGTGCCGGAGCCGGGGAGCTTTGTGTTGATGGCGATGGGGCTGGGAGCGATGGCGGTTATCGGCAAGAAGCGGCGCTGGATGTATGAGCGGCGCAGTTAGAGTCTGTGTGCGGGATGAGTTGTGGGTGAAGGGTTAGAAATACGGGGGTCTCTCCACTGCGGCGGCAAAAAGCGTCGCCTTCGGTCGAGATGACGTGCGTTTGTGGCCTGACAAACAACGATCCCCATGGTCGAGATGACGTGCGTCTTGTGTTGGGAGTGGCGCTGGACCCCACCTTAGGCGCGATGAAGCTGCGCCGAAGATGGGGCACCCGACGGCGCTTTCGGTTAGATACTTCTACCTGCTGAGGAGTTCCTGGAGGACGACGGCCTGGTTGTGCTGTTCGTCCTTTGCGCCGTAGACGAGGGTTGCGGGACCTTTTTCGAGGGCTTGTCTGAGCAGCGAGAGCTGGGGTTGGTTATGCCGGAGTTCGGCGCGGTAGCGGGCGCGGAACTCGGGCCAGCGCGCGGGGTCGTGGCCGAACCATTTGCGCAGCTCGGTGCTGGGGGCCACGTCTTTGAGCCACAGGTCGATGTGGGCTTCCTCTTTGGTGAGGCCGCGCGGCCAGACGCGATCGACGAGGATGCGCTTTCCGTCGGACCTGGCGGGCTGGTCGTAGACGCGCTTGAGTTTTACAGTCATGGTCACGGTCCCTCCTAGAGGAAAGGTCTCAGTAGCCGGAAAACTCTTCGGCGCGAACATTGGCAGAGTTGACACCGGCCTGCGTGAGCATGCTCTGCATGGCGCCGACCATCTGCGGGGGGCCGGAGATGTAGTAGATGGGAAGGCGCAGATCGCCGATGGTCTCGGCGAGCATAGCCTGGTTGATGAGGCCGGTTTTGCCGTGCCACGCCTGGGATGATTTCTCCATCTTCGTCATGGTGGCAACGAGGGTGAAGTTGGGATTGGCTTTCTGCGCCGTGTTGAAGTCCTGGAGAAAAGCGGCGTCCTCGGGGCGGTGGTTGGAATAGAAGAGGATGAGTCTTTGGGAGAGTCTGTCGCGTGTGGCCTGGAGGACGATGCTGCGGACCGGCGTGATGCCGATGCCGCCGGTGAGAAAGACGGCGGGGACGTTGGTGTCTTGGTGGAGCGTGAGCTCGCCCCATGGGGCGTCCATGACGAGCTCGGCGCCGAGGGGAATGATTTTGAGGCTGCGTTTGAAGGCGGTGTCGCGCATGCGGGTGGCGATGACGAGGTCGTCCTCGTAGGGCGCACTGGCGAACGAGAAGCTGCGTTTGTTGCCCTCGGCATCGGTCTCGGGCGGATTGGGGAGAACGAAGTCTCCGGCCTGACCGGGAACAAAGGTGAAGTCGGAGGGTTTGCTGAAGTGGAAGGCCATGGTGCCGGCGGCTACTTCCTTGCGTTGCTTTAATTTGATCGTGAGCGGCACGGATGCTCCTTACGGATGGATGGTTGAGGTTAGGTGCCGTAGCCTCTGTGCTTCATGGCGGCCAGTTCTTCGGTGCTAGGCCATGAGATGGTGAGCAGGAAGGCGGAGTCGCCTACAGCTTCGACATCGTGACGGATGGAGGCGGCGAGGGTGAAGAGATTGCCGGCGCCGAGCTCGTGGGGCTTGCCTGCAACGCTGAAGCGGACCTTGCCCTTGAGTACATGGACGGAGATGGTGCCGTCAGCGTGGTGTTCTTTAATATGGGCACCGTTTTCGAGCGTGATGAGGACGACGCGGAAATCGTGTTTCTTGAAGAGAGTTTTGGCGTGATGGCCGGATGGCCAGGGCTTCTTCTGCTCGGCCTCGGCGATCTCGTGGGTCAGGTCAAATTGCGCCATTTTGTCGATCATGGTGCCGTCGTCGAGGGATGTGGTCATATGTTGGGTCGCTCCTTTGTGATGTGCCAAGTTTACGCCTGCTTTCTGTTGGATGCGGTGCGCGGCGAGGATGGTGCTGAAGCTTCTTGTATCGGCTTGCTGAGAGGAGATACGGGAATCTCCCCACTGCGGCGGCAAAAGCGCCGCCTCCGGTCGAGATGACGTGGTTTTGTGGGGCGGCGCGAGATGATGGCAAGGTTTCATATACTTGTGTCTCGCGCGAGTAGCGGTTTGCGCGGGAAGTTTTGGGGAGTGATCGATGACGGCGAATAGTGTTGATGCGGCGGTGGGGTTTGTGCGGGAGAACCGTGCGCGGTTTGTGGAGGAGCTGAAGGCGCTGCTGAGGATTCCTTCGATCTCGACGCTGCCGGAACATGCGGGCGATGTACGGAGGGCGGCGGAGTTTGTGGCAGCAGAGTTGCGATGCATTGGGATGGAAAATGTCCGGCTGGTGGAGACGTCGACGGCGAAGCATCCGGGCGGGCATCCGCTGGTGTATGCGGACTGGCTTCATGCGGCCGGCAAACCGACTGTTCTTTGCTATGGGCACTACGATGTGCAGCCGCCTGATCCGCTGGACGAATGGAAGTCGCTGCCGTTTGAGCCGGAGGAGAGGGACGGGAACATCTACGCTCGTGGTGCGGTGGACGACAAGGGGCAGATGTGGATGCACGTGAAGGCTCTGGAGGCGTTGATGGCGGCCGGCGGCGGCAAGTTGCCGGTGAATGTGCGGGTGATTGTCGAAGGCGAGGAAGAGGTGGGCGGTGAGGGGATTGCCGCGTTTGTGCGCGAGCATGGCGACCAGTTGAAGGCGGATGTGGCGCTGGTTTCAGACACGGAGATGTTTGCGCCGGAGCTGCCGACGTTGTGCGTGGGGCTGCGCGGGATGATCTATACGGAGATTGAGGCGCGCGGGGCGCGGACGGACCTGCACTCGGGGATGTACGGCGGGGCGGCGCCGAATCCGTTTGTCGCGCTGGCTGAGGTGATTGCGAAGCTGAAGGACGCGGACGGGACGATTCTGATTCCCGGGTTTTATGACAACGTGAAGAAGCCGACGGATGCGGAGTTGAAGGCGTGGAAGGCGCTGCCGTTTGATGAGGAACACTACCGGGAGACGGAGGTTGGGTCAGTTTCGCTGACGGGCGAGCCGGGCTACAGCGTGCTGGAGCGAACGTGGGCGCGGCCTACTCTGGACGTGCATGGGATGCCTGGCGGGTTTACCGGCGCGGGTGCGAAGACGGTGATTCCGGCGCGGGCACTGGCCAAGGTGAGTATGCGGCTGGTCCCGGACATGACGCCTGCGGAGGCTTTCGCCAAGTATAAGTCGTATGTGGAGTCGATCTGCCCGAAGGGGATTGTGCTGGAGGTGCGGCTGATTCACTCGGGCGACCCGATTGTGGTGAGTACGGACAACGCCTATGTGCGGGCCGCGACCGGGGCGATGCGCGAGGTCTTCGGCACGGAGACGGTGTTTGTGCGCGGAGGCGGGTCGATCCCGATTGTGGGGGACTTTGAGCGGGAGTTGAAGACGCCGACCGTGATGATGGGCTTCGGGCTGCCGGACGACAATCTTCATGCACCGAATGAGAAGTTTCATCTGGCGAATTTTTATCGGGGGATTGAGTCGATTGTGCGGTTCCTTGCAAGTATGGGGGCTTGATGGGCGCGCGGGTGCAGGCGGTGGGTGGGTATGTGCTGGCAGGCGGCAAAAGTTTGCGCATGGGGCGGGACAAGGCGCTGCTGGTGCTGGAGGGCGAGCCGCTGGTGGCTCGATGTCTCCGTAAGTTGCACGAGGTTTGCGCCGAGGTAGCGATTGCAGGGGGAGCTGAGGAGTTGGCGCGGTTCGGGCGGGTTGTCACCGATGCGGCGCCGGGGTGCGGACCGCTGGGCGGGATTGTTGCGGCACTTGCGGAGAGCCGGTTCGAGTGGAACGTGTTTGTGCCGGTGGATGTGCCGTTTGTGCCGGTGTTGTGCCTGAATGAGTTGATCGCAGCGGCGATGGATTCTGGGGAGGCGGTGATGGCTCGGGTGGATGGGAAGCTGCAACCGCTGTGTGGGGTTTATCCGAAGACGATGCTGCTGGCGTTGCAGCGGGAGCTTGCTGAAGGGCGATGGAAGGTGGCGCAGGCTGTTGCGGCCGCCGGGCCAGTGCGGATGGTGGACTTTGCTGATGCAGAATGGTTTCGCAATGTGAATACGCTGGAAGAGTTTGTGGCTGCGCAGGGGAACGTAGACACGGCGATGGGTTAGGCTGGAGGCAGGCGGGATTGCGGCGATGGCGGAACCGGACGATCAGGTCAAACAGAATGGTGTAGACGGTGCCGCTGCGCCGCTGCTGGATGACGTGTCGGCTGAGGTGGCTCCTGTGGTCGAGGAGTTTATGGAGCAGGCGGCGCAGCAGAATGAGGCTGCCGCCGATGCCGTGCCAGAGGTTCGGAACAAGCCGAGGTCGTACATTTCCTTCGAGCATGTCTATAAATCCTTTGGCGACTTTGTGGTGCTCGAAGATGTAAGTTTTTGCGTAAATCCTGGCGAGACGCTGTGCATTCTGGGACGGAGCGGCGTGGGTAAGTCCGTTTCGCTGCAGATGATTATGGGATTTTTGAAGCCGGACAGAGGCATGATTCGCGTCGCAGGTGAAAACATTTGCGGTTATAGCGAGCGAGAGATGCAGGAGATCCGCCGCAAAGTGACGATGGTCTTTCAGAACGGGGCGCTGTTCGACTCGATTTCTGTCGGCGAGAATGTGGCGTTTCCGATGCGCGAGCGCGGGGACATGGAGGAAGACCAGATTTTGCAGGTAGTGAAGGGGCTGCTGGAGATGGTGGGCGTGGCGGGGATGGAGGACCTGCTGCCTTCGGACCTTTCTACGGGGATGAAGCGTTCGGTGGCGATTGCGCGGGCGCTGGCAGCGCAGCCGGAGGCGGTGCTGTACGACGAGCCGACGACGATGGTCGATCCACTGATGGCGCATTTGCTGGGCAATCTGATCGAGCGGTTGAAGCAGCAGCTTCATCTGACGAGCATCGTGGTGACGCACGATATGCGCCTGGCCAAGAAGCTGGCCGACCGGGTAGCGTTTCTGAGCGCGGGGAGGGTGGTTTTCTTCGGGACGATGAAGGAGATGGAGAAGAGCGAGGACCCGACGGTGCAGGAGTTTCTAACGCTGGACGAGCTGGTGATGCCCGTTTAGGGACAGTTACTACCCAAAAGCCGTAGCCGGGTGGCGCGGGGATTGAACAGTTTGGTACGTCGTTTGCGTCATGGTTTAGGTTTCGGTGTCATGTTAGAGTGGAAACACGGTATTCTTTCCGCAGCAAGAGTCCGGGCTCCCTGAAGATTTGCACCTCCCCTGAGTCAAAAGAGAACTTCAGGAAACAAAACCCTCCACAGTGTGTTCGTTATTTGTAGCAATGTAAATTTTTGACGGTAGGGTGAACCCCGGGAATTTTCTGGCATCTTACCGTGTTGAGAAGCCCAGGGAATTTTGTGTAGAGAGGCGTTCGCTCATGGCGACACCCGATTACCTGCAACAAGTCATTGTTTCAGGCCGAGCGCGAACTGCGAGAGACAGAAGGGCCGCCAGTCATAGTCTGGGCTGGTTCCGTCGCCCATCTGTAACGAGCATGGTGTGGGCTTCGCTGGATATTCTCACGGTGGTGGCGGCTGCGATTCTCGCGTTGCGTCTCCGGACGGTGTTGCCGGATGAAGTGCCGGCGCTGTATGTGGTTCCCCACCTGATTCAGTCCTCTCCTCGGATGCTGTTCTTTTATATTGGCTGGTTTGCGGTGTGCCTGGTGTTCTTTACGCGGTCGTATGGGCTGTATGGGCCGATCCAGAACCGGAGCGGCCTGCATGAGCAGCGCATGACGATGCAGGCTACGCTGACCTCGGGACTGCTACTGTGTGGGACGCTGTATCTTTCGAGCGGAGAAGATATTTCGCGGGTTGTGATTGCGCTGGTGGTGGTGTTGTCGGCGATGCTGCTGTGCGTGCGGCGGGCGCTATGGCGGCGGCTGGCTTATCGGCGTTTCCGGGACGGTATTGAGACGCGCAATGTGCTGATTGTGGGGGCGGGGCGCGTGGGATATGCGCTTCGAAATCACCTGGAGTCGTTGCAGCATCTTGGATTCCGCTTCAAGGGTTTTGTGGCGCTGACGGAGCGTGAGGCGGAGTCGGGCGACGCGGAGGTGATTGGCGATGTGCGGAATTGCCTTTCGCTGGCGCGGTCGCTGTTTGTAGATGAGATCTTTTTCTCGGTGCCGGCGGAGAAGAAGCTGGTCATCAAGATGGTGGAGGAGGCGCGCGCGGCGGGCATTGACGTGCGCGTGGTTCCGGATATGTACGACGGCCTGGCGTGGAATGCGCAGGTGGAGTACATCGGCCAGTTCCCGACGATCCCGCTACACCGGAAGGACTTTCCGATGGGCGCGTTTCTGCTGAAGAGGGCGCTGGATACGACGCTTTCGGCGCTGGCCCTGGTGGTGCTCTCGCCGGTGATGGCGGCGATTGCGATTGCGGTGAAGATGGACTCGGACGGGCCGATGTTTTACAAGGCGCAGCGGATTGGTCGGAAGGGTCGCACGTTTACCTGCTACAAGTTCCGCACGATGGTGCAGGACGCCGACCGGCTGAAGGCCGAACTGGAGCACATGAACGAGCGGGACGGCATCCTGTTCAAGATTGCGAAGGACCCCAGGATTACGCGGCTGGGAGGCTTTTTGCGGAAGTATTCGCTGGATGAGCTGCCGCAGTTTTACAACGTGCTGCGCGGTGACATGAGCCTGGTGGGACCGCGGCCTCCGATGGCGGCCGAGGTGGAGCAGTACGATCTGGCGCATCTGCGGCGGCTGGATGTGCTGCCGGGGATTACGGGGCTGTGGCAGGTGGAGGCGCGGCAGGATCCTTCGTTCGACAGCTATATCTCGCTGGACACGGCGTATGTGGAAAACTGGAGCCTGTTGATGGATCTGCGGATTCTGGCGCGCACGGTGGGCGTGGTGGTGAGCGGGACCGGGTCTTAGTTTGGTGTTCCGAAGTTCGCGGCATCATCCGAAATCCTCAACCGCAGGTCCTTCGACTTCGCTTCTCGCGATAAAACCGCGAGAAGCTGCGCTCAGGATGACAACGCTATTCTCTTGCGAACTTCAGGGACAGGCATCAAGGCGGTAGACTGGAAGCGTGAAGATTGCGCTTGCACAGATGAACCCGACGGTGGGGGACTTCGCCGGGAATACGAAGAAGATTCTTGAGTTTGCATCGCGCGCGGAAGCTGAGGGCGCAGGGTTAGTGGTGTTTCCGGAGCTTGCGGTGTGCGGGTATCCTCCGGCTGACCTGCTGGAGAAGGCTGCGTTTGTGGCGCGCGCGGGACGGGCGGTGGACGAGATCGCCCAGTGGACCGCTGTACCGGGGCGTCCGGCGGTGCTGTGCGGGGCGGTGATGCCGTCGTCGTCGTCCGTGGGCAAGCAGGTACGGAATGTGGCTGTACTGCTCGACAGGGGGAAGATTGCGTTTGTGCAGCAGAAGATGCTGCTGCCGTTCTACGACGTGTTCGATGAGCAGCGCTACTTCGAGCCAGCGGCGGAGCAGGCGCTGACATGCGTCGGCGGAGAGCCACTGGCGATTACGATCTGCGAGGATGCGTGGAACGATAAGGGATTCTGGCCACGGCCGATGTATCGCGTCGATCCGGTGGAAGTGCTGATGAAGGAGTGGGCGAGTCAGTCGAAGGGGTTGTCTGCGAGGCCGCGCGTGATTGTGAACATCTCGGCTTCGCCTTATTGGCAGGGCAAGCAGCAGGTGCGCGAGAAGATGCTGGCGGCGCTGGCGGAACGGCATGGCGCCACGGTGGCGATGGTGAACCAGATGGGCGGCAACGACAGCCTGGTGTTCGATGGGGCTTCGCTGGTGATTCGCCCCGATGGGGCGGTGGCGGCGCGCGGGGCTGCATTTGCGGAAGACCTGATTGTCTTCGACACGGAGCGGCTTGAGGCGTTGCCGGAGGTTGCGCGTGACGAAGTGGCCGACATGTGGAAGGCACTGGTGCTGGGCACGCGAGATTATGTGAGGAAGTGCGGCTTTAGCAAGGCGCTGGTGGGTTTGAGCGGAGGGATTGATTCGGCGCTGGTGGCGGCGGTGGCGGTCGAGGCGCTGGGCGCGGAGAATGTGGTGGGCGTGGGGATGCCAAGCGAGTACTCGTCGCTGGGGTCGATTGAGGACGCGCGCAGGCTGGCGAAGCACCTGGGGATCCGATTTGAGCTGCTGCCGATTCACGATGTCTTTGCGCAATACAGGGAGGTGTTGGCGCCGCTGTTTGAAGGCACGGCGTTCGGGCTGGCGGAGGAGAATCTGCAGTCGCGGATTCGTGGCGCGCTGCTGATGGCGATCTCGAACAAGTTCGGCGCGCTGGTGCTGACGACGGGCAACAAGAGTGAGATGTCCACGGGGTATTGCACGCTTTACGGCGACATGGTGGGTGCGCTGGCGGTGATTGGCGACGTGATGAAGACGAAGGTGTATGCGCTGAGCAGGCATGTGAACCGCACCGCGGAGGTGATTCCGTGGGCGACGATTGAGAAGCCTCCTTCGGCGGAACTGCGGCCGGAGCAGCGCGATACGGACTCGCTGCCGCCGTATGAGGTGCTGGACCCGATGCTGGAGGCGTATGTGGAGCGGTACTTGTCGGCGGAGCAGATTGCTGAGGAGCAGAATGTGGATGTTGCGCTGGTGCGGTCGGTGATCCAGTTGGTGGAGCGCAGTGAATACAAGCGGCAGCAGGCGGCTCCGGTGCTGAAGGTGACGAGGAAGGCCTTCGGCATGGGACGCCGGTGTCCCATTGCGGTCAAAGTTCAGGTTTAATAGAGAGGCCGCCCGTCGCGGGCCGCGGAGGAAGGGTACTTTTGAAGAATTCATTTTGGATGATCGCGGGTTTGACGTTGGCTTTTGGCGCTACGATGGTGGCCGGGGCCCAGACTAGTACAGGTGCGGCGGCGACAGCGGCGAAGCCTGCTCCTCCTTTGCAGTTGCAGAACCTTACGCCTGAAGGGCCGCCGAAGGACCCGTTCCCGCCGGCAAACCCGAAGTACTTTACCGCGACTTCGCCGACCACCGAGACGGTGAATGCATTTCTGAAGGCTCTGTGGGGCTACGATGTGAACCGCATCTGGCGCGTGGAGGCGATTCAGAAGACACAGGCTCCGGATGTGGCGAAGGTGATTGTGTTTGTCTCCGCGAAGACGGCGAACGCGAAGGTGCAGACGACGGAGTTCTTTGTGACTCCGGACGGCAAGCACGCGATTGCCGGCGACACGGTGATCCCGTTCGGCGCGACGCCTTTTGCAGACGCGCGTAAGGCGCTGGAAGCGCGCGCGGATGGAGCCTATCGCGGCTCGGCTGACAAGAATGGACTGATGCTGGTGGAGTTTGCCGATCTGGAGTGTCCGCATTGCAAGGACGCGCAGGGCACAATGAGCCAGTTGGCGAAGGACTATCCGAATGCGAGGATTGTCTTTCAGAGTTTTCCGTTGACGGAGATTCATCCCTATGCCTTCAAGGCGGCGGCTTATGGATACTGCGTCCAGAAGCAGAAGAACGATGCGTTCTTCGATTATGCGGACGGGGTGTTCAATACGCAGGCCAGCCTGAACGCGGAGACGGGAGATGAGACGCTGAAGAATGCCGTGGTCAAGGCCGGGCTGGACCCGGCTGCGATTGCGACGTGCGCGGACTCGCAGGCGACCAAGGACGAGGTGAATGCCTCGATCAAGCTGGCGCAGGACCTGGGCGTGGACCAGACGCCGATGCTGGCGGTGGACGGCCATCTGCTGCCACTGACGCAGGTTCCGTATGAGACGCTGAAGACGATCATCAATTATCAGGCGTCGATGGACGGCGTGAGCACGGGGGCTGCGGCTGCTTCGTCGGCTCCGGCTCTGACGAAATAACTGTTACGGACTTTGGCAAAGGCCGTCAGCCTGAAGTGAGGCTGACGGCCTTTTTACTGTCTGTCGGCAGGGTTCGGAGCGGTCTTCGCGGCGGAGTGAGCGGCTTTCTTTACAATGGGAGCATGTCCGAAATAAACGTGATGGAGAGCGAGCGGCAAGGGCGGTATAGTCCTGCGGAGATCGAACTGAAGTGGCAGGCGCGGTGGGACGCCGATGCTGCTCTTTATGCCGCTGAAGAACATAGCGCCGACAAACCGAAGTTTTATTGCATTGAGATGCTGCCGTATCCGAGCGGGCAGTTGCACATGGGGCATGTGCGGAACTACTCGATTGGCGATGCGCTGGCGCGGCACATGTGGATGCGCGGATATAACGTGCTGCATCCGATGGGGTGGGACGCCTTCGGGTTGCCGGCGGAGAATGCGGCGCTCAAGAACAATACGCCTCCACGCGAGTGGACGCTGGCGAACATTGCGGCGATGCGTAAGCAGATGCAGCGGATCGGATTCAGCTACGACTGGGCGACTGAGGTCACGACGTGTCTGCCGGAGTACTACCGGTGGAACCAGTGGTTCTTTTTGAAGATGTACGAGGCCGGGCTGGCGTACCGGAAGAAGAGCAAGGTGAACTGGTGTCCGGAGTGCCAGACGGTGCTGGCCAATGAGCAGGTGATCGACGGCCGGTGCTGGCGGCATGAGGACACGGTCGTTGAACAGCGCGACCTGACGCAATGGTTTTTGCGCATTACGAAGTATGCCGATGAGCTGCTCGATGGCCTGGACAAACTGGAGGGCTGGCCGGAGAAGGTCCGCACGATGCAGCGGAACTGGATTGGGCGCAGCGAGGGGACGTTGGTTGACTTTGCCGTCGAGGGCCGCGGGAAAGCAACCGCAGGTCCTTCGACTACGGCGACAAAAGATGCTGCCTCCGCTCAGGACGACAAGTCGAATGTGATTACGGTGTTTACGACGCGCGTGGATACGATCTTTGGCGCGACTTCGGTGCAGCTTGCTCCTGAGCACGCGGTGGCGAAGGCGTTCGCTAGTGAGGATGCTGCGCTGGCGGCGAAGATTGAGGAACTGCTTGAACAACAGAAGCGCGCGCGAGAGGCTGGCGATGTGGGCGCGATTGAGAAGCACGGTGTGCCAACGGGTCGGTTTGCGGTGAATCCGTTTAATGGCGAGCGGGTGCCGATCTGGGTGGCGAACTACATTCTGGCCGACTATGGAACGGGCGCGATTATGAGCGTGCCTGCGCATGATGAGCGCGACTTCGAGTTTGCGGAAAAGTACGGGCTTGAGGTGCGCCGCGTCATTGCCGCCAAGGGAGAAGAGGCTCCGCTGCCTTTCACGGCTGAGGATGATGCTTCGCTTGTCGATTCGGGCCAGTGGACAGGGCTTGGTTGTGAAGATGCGCAGCGGAAGATGGCTGCGTTTGCGAAGGCGAATGGGTTTGGCACGGCGACAGTGACGTATCGACTGAAGGACTGGGGGGTGAGCCGCCAGCGGTACTGGGGCACGCCGATTCCGATGGTGTATTGCACGAAGGGTCATGCGGGTGTGGAGCCGGGCGGCGTGGTTGCCGTGCCGGAGAGCGCGCTGCCGGTGGTGCTGCCGGAGCAGGTGGAGATTACGCAGCAGGGCGGCTCTCCGCTGGGCAGGATTGCGGAGTTTGTGGAGACGACGTGCCCGGTATGCGGCGGCGCGGCGCGGCGTGAGACGGACACGATGGACACGTTCGTCGATTCGAGCTGGTACTTCTATCGCTATACGGACGCGAAGAATGCGGCTGCGCCGTTCGACAGCGCGAAGGCGAACTACTGGTTTCCGATTGACCAGTACATTGGCGGTGTGGAACACGCGATTCTGCACCTTATCTACTCGCGGTTCTGGACGAAGGTGATGCGCGACCTCGGACTGATTAAGAACGATGAGCCTGCGGAGCGGCTATTTACGCAGGGCATGGTGATTAAGGACGGCGCGAAGATGTCGAAGTCGAAGGGCAATGTAGTTTCGCCCGACAGCATGATTTCGCGCTATGGTGCGGATGCGACGCGGGTGTATGCGCTGTTTGCGGTGCCTCCGGACAAGGACCTGGAGTGGCAGGAGGATGGTGTTGCGGGGGTGAGCCGGTTTCTGGGTAGGGTGCATCGGCTGACGATGAAGTATGCGGGTGCGAACGCTTCGACTGCGGGGGATTCGACTGCGGGGCAGGAGTTGCTGCGCAAGCTGCATCAGACGATTGGGAAGATTACGCAGGACTTCAGCGGGCGGTGGCACTTCAACACTTCGATCGCCTCGATCATGATTCTGGTGAATGAGATTGCCGCGAGGGAGACGGCGATGGATGCGGGTGAGGTTTCGGGCGAGGTAATCACGCAGGTGTTTCGCGGACTGACATTGCTGCTGGCGCCGTTTGCGCCGTTCCTGGCGGCGGAGCTTTGGGAGCAGCTTGGCGGCGAGGGCGCGGTGTTTCGTGCGGCTTGGCCGGTAGTTGACGAAACACTGGCACGCGAAGACGAGATTGAGATTCCTGTGCAGATGAATGGCAAGCTGACGAATGTGGTAAAGGTGCCTGCGGGCAGCGACGAGGCTACGGTGAAGACCGCGGCGCTGGCGGATGCGAAGGTCGCGGCACGGATTGAAGGCAAGACGGTGGTGAAGGTGATCGTCGTGCCGGGCAAACTTGTGAACCTTGTGGTGAAGTAGTGGAGCAGTTGAAGCAGGACGAAGGCGTGGTGATCGCTGCCGGGACGGTGCGCGGGACGCAGTCGCTGGTGCATACGATGGCGCGGTGCTGGCGTCACAAGCGGTGGACGGCGCTGGAGGTGGCGTGGCGGTGGGCGTTTGGCGTGCCCACGCTGGTTGTGACGGCGTATGAGGCTGCGAGGATTCTGCGTGTGACGCCGGTGGACGTGACGGCGCTGCGAGAGATGTCGATTGTGGACATGATGGGTTCGGCGGAGACGCTGGCGAAGGCGATGGAGGTGTTGCTGCCGCCGGTGTTGCGTGTGCTGGCGTGGCTGGGGCCGGTGCTGGTAGCGGTGTGGGTGGTGGCGTCGTCGATTGGCCGGTCGGTGGTGCTCAAGCGTGTGGATGCGAGTCTGCACAAGCGGCTGGGCACGCTGATGGCGTTGCAGGCGTTGCGCGTTGTGGCGCTGCTTGGGAGCTTTGTCGTCTGGTTTGTGTGCATGAGGCATATAGCCGGAGCGACGGTGACTGGGCCGATGGCTGCCGGAGCTGAGCCCAATCTGGTGGGGTACTTCGCGCTGGTAATTGTGACCACTTTGGGGCTGTTCATGGCGTGGGCGGTGGCGAGCTGGGCGGTGTCGGTGGCTCCGTTGCTTTCTATGCTGCGCAATGCTGGCGCATGGGCGAGTTTGAAGGCGGCGTTCACGGTGGGGCCGCTGAGGTCGAAACTGGTCGAGATCAACCTGGTGATGGGGATTGTGAAGATTGCGCTGATTGTGCTGGCGATGGTGTTTTCGGCGACCCCGCTGCCGTTTGAAGCAGTGGCGACGCCGACGTTTATGGCGTGGTGGTGGGCAGGCGTGACGCTACTCTACTTTGTTGCGTCGGATTTTTTTCACGTGACGCGGCAGGTGGCGTATCTGGAGCTTTGGCGGGCGTATGAGGGCTCGTCGCTGAAGTAGCGCGGGCGCCATTTACACTGGATTCGTGGATACTTCAACGATTGTCATTCTGGATTTTGGGTCGCAGTATACGCAGTTGATTGCGCGGCGTATTCGCGAGTTCAATGTGTTTTCCGTCGTGCTGCCCTGCACGGCTCCGCTGGAGCAGGTGCGGGCTTTGCAGCCGAAGGGCGTGATTCTTTCGGGCGGGCCTTGTTCGGTGTACGATAAGGACGCTCCGGCAGCTGATCCTGCGGTGCTGGCGATGGGTGTGCCGGTCCTGGGCATCTGCTATGGATTGCAGTTTGTCGTGCATCATCTGGGTGGCAAGGTGGTGGCTGCCGCGGCGCGCGAGTATGGACACGCCGAGGTGGATGTGGTGGCCGAGACGCCGCTGTTTCGCGGACTGCCGGCGTCGCTCGATGTGTGGATGTCGCACGGCGACCATGCGGAGGAGTTACCTGCGGGATTCTCGTTGACGGCGAAGACAGCAAATGCTGTTGCGGGGATTGCGGATGAGGCGCGGCGAATCTGGGCGGTGCAGTTTCATCCTGAGGTGGCGCACACGCGACAGGGGATGGAGTTGCTGAAGAATTTCTGCCTGGAGATATGCGGGGCGAAGCAGGACTGGACGCCGGAGCACTTTATTCAATCGACGGTAGCGCGCGTGAAGGCGCAGGTGGGCGGGGGGCACGCGATCTGCGGGTTGAGCGGCGGCGTGGACTCGTCGGTGGCTGCGGTACTGGTGGCGCGGGCGATTGGCGACCGGCTGACGTGCATCTTCGTGAACAACGGAGTGCTGCGCAAAGACGAGTTCACCAAGGTGCAGAAGACGATGCGCGAGGGGTTGGGCCTGAACGTCGTCGCGGTGGATGCGGGCGAGCGGTTTCTGGCGAAGCTGGCGGGTGTGACCGATCCCGAAAAGAAACGGAAGGCGATTGGAAATGAGTTCATTGCGGTCTTCGACGATGAGGCAGCGAAGATATTTAAAGCCGAAAAGAGTGCGGGCGAAGAGGTTGCGTGGCTGGGGCAGGGGACGCTCTATCCGGATGTAATCGAGTCGTCGAGCGTGCATGGGCCTTCGCACACCATTAAGAGCCATCACAACGTTGGCGGCCTGCCTGCCGATATGAAGTTGAAGCTGATTGAGCCGCTACGCGATCTGTTCAAGGACGAAGTGCGGCGGATTGGGCGTGACCTGGGGATGCCGGCGGAGATTCTAGAGCGGCAGCCGTTTCCGGGGCCGGGGCTGGCCGTGCGGATACTGGGCGAGGTGACGGCGGAGCGTGTGGCGATTCTGCAGGAAGCCGACGCGATCGTGGTCGAGGAGATTAAGCGCGCGGGACTGTACCGCAAGGTGTGGCAGTCGTTTGCGGTGCTTCTGCCGGTAAAGTCCGTGGGCGTGATGGGCGACCAGAGGACCTATGCCAACACCTGCGCGATTCGCGCGGTGGAGAGCGAGGACGGCATGACGGCGGACTGGGCTCCGCTGCCGTATGAGGTGCTGCGGACGATTTCGAGCCGGATTATCAGCGAGGTGCGCGGCATCAACCGCGTGGTGTACGACATTACCTCGAAGCCGCCGGGGACGATTGAGTGGGAGTAACGGGCTAGGTCGTATCGACATATAAAGCCGCCAAGAGTGAAAGGCGATGAGGTCCGAAACCGGCAAAGTACGATGATGCTACAAGCAAGCCGCAGGTCCTTCGACTCCGCCTCTCGCAAAAAGTCGCGAGAGGCTGCGCTCAGGATGACACTCTCTTTCCTCATCAACGATTTGTGACCTTCTTATATGTCGATACAGCCTAGCGCGGAGCGGGCCTGGAACGATCAGGCTGTAGCACCTGGGAATGGCGAGCGACGGTCTGAACGACGATTCGAGTATCGCGGGGGAAGTTGATTTTCTTGCCACGTGCTATCCACCTGTCATAAAAGGCGAGAGCCGCGCCGTAGTAGCCGATGCCGGCGGCAGCATACGGCGATCGCCCGGAGATGGCGATGATCGTTCCAACCAGCCCAAGACCCGCCGCGCCGCCGGCAGCGCTTTTCCCGGGTTGAGCACCTGTATCGCCGCGGTCCTGGTCCAGCGGACGACTGGCGAGCAGCACGAGAAAGATGGGCACGCTCAGCTTATCTTGAGGCTTCGATTTCACCTGGCCCTCGGAGTTGAGTGCGAGCGCCTGCGCGGAGTCCGCGCCGGTCAGGGTTGCTTCAACATTCTGCGGTTTGCCGCCGGGAAGCGTGAGTTGGCGAAAGCTGAAGTTCAGAATTCCAGTACGACCGAAGTGGCGAGCAGGTTTTGCCCTTGTGACCGTGCCGACAAGGGTTGCACCCTGGGGGATTGCAATGGTGTGGTTGGCATTGTAGATGGGTTCGGCCACGGTAGCTTTGATGACCTGACCGGCGTTGGAACTCTCGGAGCTGAGAGCCTCGTCGAGGTAGGCCTGAATGATCCACACGCCGGGATCGTTGTTAACCGGACTTTTGGGTGGGACTGGTTGCTGCCAGAAGTGGCGTTTCGGCACGGGGGCGGTGGCGTCTAAAGGCGGAGCTGGCTGTGCTGGAACGGACAGCGGTGCGGCAGTCTCGATGGTCCATGCCGTACCCTCTTCGATTCGTTCCGGATGGTAAGGTAGCCGGTTATAGACAAACTGCTTGAAGCGATCTCCTTTGCCCGGATCGAGAAAGATGGCTGCATCGTCGCGAGCGATGGAGATGCCTCTATCGAACTCCTGGCGGAAGAATCCGCCTTTGGACGGGGGCGGGGCGACGGCGTGGTAGATGGGCGAACCGTCGGTGACGGGTCTGGAGGAGAAAGAAAGAGCGTCTCCATCGGCAAGGATGATTCGGTTGAAACTGACGACTGGAATGTGGAAGGGCGTGAAGTCACCGCCGAGGCGCGCATGGATTCGGCGGTCATGGTTTGCACCTAGACCGGTGACGATGCCGGTGACGACAGTCTTTTTGGGAAGAATGAGTTTGTTGTCGGCGTAGACGGGATAGATGAGTTCGGCGCGAATTGGCTGGCCAATGCGCATGGGGAGATGGTTATCGATTTGCACTGGCAGCGGAGTTCCGGCAGGCAGCGTTACGGAGGCCGTTTGGCAAGGTGCGGCCATTGCGGCGATGAGTAGTAACGATAGAAAGATACTTTGCCGGTGCATCGGTTTAGATCATCGGTTTATTAGACTCGCCGAAACGAAGTCCG
Source organism: Edaphobacter sp. (assembly GCF_035763405.1). Taxonomy (NCBI): domain Bacteria; kingdom Pseudomonadati; phylum Acidobacteriota; class Terriglobia; order Terriglobales; family Acidobacteriaceae; genus Edaphobacter; species Edaphobacter sp. Next base: position 19,780 of record NZ_DASUBE010000098.1, on the reverse strand, counting down.
CGAAGCACAACACAATATTTCCCGGTGGAAGAAAGAGCCGTGGCAGTTGCCACGGCTCTTTCTTCTGGTATGACGCTGAATGCTAGGCAAGGTCATCCATGTTCTTGGCGCCGAACTTGAGCTGCCAGGGGCTGGCGGCTTTGAGAGCCCGGTTGACGTTCTCGATGTTCTCGACGCCGGTGGTGTTGAGCCAGTCCTCGAACGCCTTTGCGCCGTGCTTGGCGTAGATGGCAATGCCGTCCTTCCAGGTAGCGCGGCCGCAAAGGACGCCGTTGTACTTGGTGCCGGACTCGGCGGCGAGTTCGAGGGTCTCGATGAAGACCGGGTTCGAAACGCCAGCCGAGAGGTAGATGAAGGGCTTGTGCGTCATCGACTCGGCATCGCGGAAGTGCTGCAGGGCCTCGGCGCGGGTGTAGGCTTTTTCGCCTTTGAAGGCGCGGGTGCCTTCGACGAACTCCATGACGATTGGAACTTCGACTTTGAGGACATCGACGTTGTAGCGGGCCTTGCCGAACTCGGCCATGGTTCCGGAGACGATCTCGGGCTTCTTCTTCGCGTAGGCCACGGATTTTTCATCGCCGCCCTCGGCGTCGTAGCCGACGAACTCGAGAAAGAAGGGGATGTCGTGCGCGAGGCACTCGTCGCCGATGCGCTCGATCCACGCCTGCTTGTGATCGTTGATCGCAGACTTCTCGTAGGGGGTGTAGTAGAGCAGGATCTTGATGCAGTCGGCGCCGGCTTCCTTGAGGCGGCGGACGCTCCAGAGGTCGAGCAGGTCAGGGAGGCGGCCTGCGGTGTTGGCGTCGTAGCCGGTCTTCTCGTAGGCCAGCAAAAGACCCTTGCCGTTACGCTGCTTGGAGGCGGGCAGGCCGAACTCGGGATCGAGCAGGATGGCCGAGGCGTGTTTGGTCAGGACGCTGGTGACGAGAGTTTTGAAAACTTCAAGGTCGTGGGCGTCGGCGGCGGCGCCACGCTCCTTGGCGAGGGACTTCTGCAGGGAACCGCGCTGGTCCATGGCGGCGGCTGCGATGACTCCGCGATGGTCGGAGACGGCTTTAAGTCCTGCGAGTTTTCCTGGGGTCAACTTCGACATGTGCGATGGTTCTCCTGTGCAGCTTTTTGGGTTTTTGAGGTTCACTTGTCATTTTACACAGTGGGGACGCGGGATTCAGGTCGGGCGCTTATTTCGTTAGGCGAATAGTTTCTGAATTGGTGGGTCAGAAAGAAAGGATGTCGCGGCAGGCAGGGTTCGCATCCTTTGTTCAGTCAAAGAGATTTTGGACTAGAAAAATCTTTGCGCGGTTGTCGATTTTGTACCGTCTTGTGCGACGTACAGGTAGAAGCCGGTTTTATGGAGCATGTTTCCGCGACCGGGGACTTTTAAGAGAAGGAGCAAATTGCGATGCGATTCATGATGCTGATGATTCCGGGCGGAGGATACGAGACGGCGGACGCCTCGGCGATGCCGGATGCCAAGGCTGTCGAGGCCATGATGAAGTACAACGAGCAGTTGCAGAAGGCAGGCGTGTTGTTGACGCTCGACGGGTTGCAGCCTCCCTCGGCTGGCGCTCGGGTTTCGTTCAAGGGCGGAAGGCCGAGGGTGACGGACGGGCCGTTTGCCGAATCGAAGGAAGCGGTGGGCGGCTACTGGATGATCCAGGTGAAGTCGCGCGAAGAGGCGATTGAATGGGCAAAACGTTGCCCGGCAGGCGAGCACGAGGTCATCGAGATCCGGCAGGTGCATGAGATGGCCGACTTTCCGGAGGATGTGCAGCAGGCCGCGCGTGGCTTTGAAGAGATGCAGTCGCACGCGCGAACTTCTTCACAAAAAAGTTAGTGGCCTGTGTCGATTTTTGGCCGTTCCGTTCGACGTATGGGTAGAGGCGGCTTGACGAGCTGCTTCTCTAAGAAGAACTGCAATTCAACGAAACCAGGAGAAGACGATGCGATTTTTGTGTGTGTATAAGCCGAGCAAAGCCGAAGGTGCTCCTCCGACCGAGACGGAGATGGCGGAGATGGGCAAGCTGATCGAGGACATGACCAGGGAGGGTGTGCTGCTGGCGACCGAAGGCTGCATGCCGAGCGCGCTCGGTGCACGTGTGCGCATGAACGGCGACGAATTCAAGGTGACGGACGGGCCGTTTGCCGAGGCGAAGGAGCTGATCGGAGGTCTTGCGTTGATCAACGTGAAGTCGAAGGAAGAAGCGATTGCGCAGACGAAGCGATTTCTGAAGATTGCCGGCGACGGGGAGTGTGAGATTCGCCAGCTTTGTGAGGTTCCGGCGTTGCAGCTTGCCTGAAGGAGAGGGCTGCGCTTCGATGCATAGAGGCGCAGCTGGCTTCTCCCGGTGCATGCCGTGCTTGCGTGTGTCTGTGCAGCCGTGATGTGATCGATAGCTGTGGCGGCTACTGATGTACATCGCGCGATAGAGGCTGTGTGGAAGATCGAGTCAGCCCGGCTGATCGCGGGGCTGGCGCGGCGGGTGCCTGATGTGGGGCTGGCCGAGGACCTAGCGCAGGAGGCACTGGTTGCCGCGTTCGAGCAGTGGCCGAAGACGGGCATTCCAGACAACCCTGCTGCGTGGCTGATGACGACGGCGAAGCGTCGCGCGATCGATATGTTTCGCCGCAATCGGCGCGCGGACGAGAAACATGGCGAACTGGCGCGTGATGCTGAGGCGTTGCAGGAGCGCGCGGTGGCAGAGTTGGATGCTGCGATGGACGACAATATCGGCGACGATCTGCTACGGCTGGTTTTTACGGCATGCCATCCGGTACTGAAGCAGGATGCGCAGGTGGCGCTGACGCTGAAGATGCTTGGAGGATTGACGACGGACGAGATTGCTCGTGCCTATCTGGTGCCGGAGGCGACGGTGGCGCAGCGGATTGTGCGGGCGAAGCGCTCGCTGGCGAAGGAGCGAGTTCCGTTTGAGGTGCCGCGCGGCGCCGAGTTGCGTGCGCGGCTCGCGGCGGTGCTGGAGGTGATTTACCTCATCTTCAACGAAGGCTATTCCGCGACGGCTGGCGACGACTGGATGCGGCCTACGCTGTGCGAAGATGCGTTGCGGCTGGGGCGCGTTGTTGCCGGATTGATGCCGGAGGAGCCGGAGGTGCATGGGCTGGTCGCGCTGATGGAGATTCAGGCTTCTCGGCTGCGCGCGCGGACCGGCGCGTCGGGCGAGCCGGTGCTGCTGCTCGATCAGAAGCGCGCGCTGTGGGACGGAATTTTGATCCAGCGTGGGCTGACTGCACTGGAGCGTGTGGAGAGCCTGGGTGGCACGAGCGGCGTGTATGCGCTGCAGGCAGCGATTGCGGCTTGTCATGCGCGGGCGCGCGAGGCTGATGAGACCGATTGGACTCGAATTGCAGGACTCTATGTGCGGCTTTCTGAAGTGATGCCTTCGCCCGTGGTTGAGCTGAATCGAGCAGTGGCGATTGCGATGGCGTTCGGGCCGGAGATGGGATTGGTGGTGGTGGATGCGTTGGTGCGCGAGGGGGCGCTTGCAAACTATCATCTGCTGCCGACTGTGCGTGGAGACCTGCTGGTAAAGCTTGGGCGTAGGGACGAAGCTCGCGAGGAGTTTGAGCGGGCAGCGTCGCTGACGCGCAACGCGCGCGAGCAGGAGTTACTGATGAAGCGGGCGCGGGAGTGCTCTACAAATAAAAATTGAGCGGCCCAGGGCGTTCTGATGGCGTGCTGTGGGCCGCTTGTTGTGAATGCCGCTATTTCTTCGGGGTGTGGTTGAACATCCAATTCACGCCGAACTGGTCGGTGATCATGCCGAAGTAGTCTCCCCAGAACATGTCCTGCACAGGCATGATGACCTGACCTTTTTCGCCGAGTGAGGCGAAGAGTTTGTCTACTTCTTCGCGGCTGTCGCAGTCCACGCTGATGGCGAAGTTGTTGCCCTGAGTGAGCGGCATACCGGGAGGGCAGTCAGATGCCATGATGATGGCGTTGCCTTTGGAGAGGCGCGAGTGGAGGACCATGTCCGCTGTCTTTGGATCCTTCGGCATGTCGGCCGGGCCTTGTGAGAAAGGCATGATTTGCACGTCGGCTCCGAGACACTTGGCGTAGAACTCCATTGCCTGGCGGGCGTTTCCGGAGAAGTTGAGGTAGTTGTAGAAATTCTTCATTGAGTGCTCCGCTTTTGAAATTGGATTGACGTTCTTCGACAGAGACTAAACAAGGCATCCTGACAACGTTTCGTCAGTATGGTTTGCGAATCTTCAGCCGCCTGCGATGGCTCCGATGATGAGCAACGGCTCTTTTGCTGTGGTGACTTCATCGGGCAGAGGGTCGTCGGGTGATTGGTGGGAGATGTCTTCTTCGCAGGCGAAGAAGCGCAGGAAGTCGCGGCGCTTCAGCGTGACGTGATCGCGGATGGTGCCCTGAAGCGTCGGGTAGCGAGCTTCGAGCGCGTCGAGCACGGAGCGCAGCGTGATGGGCGCGGCGACTTCGAGCACGACTTCCCCCTTCACCCCCGCGAGTGTGCGGAGATGCTGGGGGAGTTCGACGCGGATGGTTGAGGTAGTCATGTTCAATTGGTGCTCCACAGTGGTGTCGCAGCGAAGAGCAAATTACAGGGGTTCTTCGCTGCGCTCAGAATGACGACAAAAGAGCCTGTGAATGAAGTTGAAACGTTATGCCAGGGTTTGCACCTCGACGGACAACACTGCGGGCAGGTCGCGGACGATCGGGGCCCAGGTGTTGCCGGCGTCGGCCGAGGCGTAGACCTGACCGCCGGTGGTGCCGAAGTAGACGCCGCAGGAGTCGAGTTTATCGACGGCCATGGCGTCGCGCAGGACGTTGACGTAGCAGTCCTGTTGCGGAAGGCCCTTGGTGAGCGGCTCCCACTCGTTGCCTCCGCTGCGGCTGCGAAAGACCTGCAGTTTGCCGTCGAGAGGGAAGTGCTCGGAGTCGGACTTGATGGGCACGACATAGATGGTCTCGGGCTCGTGCGCGTGGACATCGATGACGAAGCCGAAGTCGGTGGGCAGGTTGCCGCTGACCTTCGTCCACTGATCGCCTGCGTTGTCGGTGCGCATGATGTCCCAGTGCTTCTGCATGAAGAGCGTGTTGGGGCGCGAAGGGTGCATGGCGATGTGGTGGACGCAGTGGCCGACTTCGGCGTTGGGGTCGGGGATGTATTTGGAGTAGAGGCCCTGGTTGATGGGCTTCCATGTGGCGCCGCCGTCGTCGGTGCGGAAGGCCCCCGCGGCGGAGATGGCGATGTAGATGCGCTTGGGGTCGGCGGGGTCGAGGATGATGGTATGCAGACACATGCCACCTGCGCCCGGCTGCCACTTGGGACCGGTGCCGTGCTCGCGCAGGCCGGGAAGTTCGGCCCAACTCTTGCCGCCGTCTTTGGTCTCGAAGATGGCCGCGTCTTCAATGCCTGCGTAGACGTGGTCGGGATTGGTGAGCGAAGGCTCGAAGTGCCAGACGCGCTTAAACTCCCATGGGTGCGGCGTGCCGTCGTACCACTGATGTGTGCCGGGGTTGTGGGCGTAGGCGAACTTGTTATCGACCGCCTCCCATGTCTGGCCGCCGTCGTCGGATCGCTGCACGACCTGGCCAAACCATCCGCTGGACTGCGAGGCGTAGATGCGGTTGGGGTCGGCGGGCGAGCCTTTCATGTGGTAGATCTCCCAGCCCGCGAAGTGCGGACCGGAGACCTGCCAGTCTTTGCGTTTGCCGTCTGAGGTGAGGATGAACGCGCCTTTGCGCGTGCCGACCAGAACTCGTACTTTGCTCATCGTTTGCTCCTTTTTGATTTGGGGGCCCGGGATGGTGCGGTGCTGCGAAATGGCGGTAGAAGCGGTGTGGGGTCGCGCTCGGCCCAGCGGCGGCGGGTCTCGGCAAGGACGGCTGCGCGATTCTGGCCCATCTGGGCCATCAGTTCACAGGGCGCGCCGGTCTTCTCGTGCTTTGCGCTCCACAACAGTAGTTCCAGCAGGACAGGCGCGAGGTCGATGCCTTTTTCGGTGAGCCGGTAGTGGACCCTGCGCGCGTCTGCTTTTTCTGATTCTGATGAGACGATTCCGGCTGCTTTAAGTTTTTTGAGCCGGGTGGAAAGAATGTTGGTGGCGATGCCTTCGCCGGAGTTCTGAAACTGCTTGAAGGTGGTATAACCACGCACCATCAGGTCTCGGATGATGAGTAGCGACCAGCGATCGCCGAACTTTTCGAGCGCGACGCTGACCGGGCAGCCAGAGCGCGGCTCGGATTTTGATTCTGAGGACACTGTGGTAAGGTAGCGGAAGTCGCTTGCTGTTTGCAAGTGAAAAGGCATATAGCTTCATCCGCTTCAATGTGATTGCCAAGTCAGTTTTAGAGAGAGGTGTTTGTGGGTAAGGTCAGAGTGGCTGCGTTTTCGATTTCACTGGACGGATTTGGAGCTGGGCCTTTGCAGGACCTCAATAACCCGTTAGGCGTGCGTGGTCTTGAACTGCACCAGTGGGTCTTTGGCACGGAGGTATTCCAGAAGATGCATGGCCAGAGCAGCGGCGGTGCTCTGGGTGTGGACAACAGCTTTGCAGCCAAGTCGTTCGAGAATCTTGGCGCGTGGATTCTGGGTCGTAACATGTTTGGGCCGATGCGCGGGCCTTGGGACGGCGATGCGTGGAAGGGATGGTGGGGCGACACTCCGCCATACCATACGCCGGTGTTTGTACTGACACATTATGCGAGAGACCCGCTGGTGATGAACGGAGGAACGACATTCTACTTCGTGACAGATGGGATCGAGTCGGCGATGAAGCAGGCGAAAGATGCCGCTGCTGGCAAAGATGTCCGTATTGGTGGAGGAGTCTCGACTGTTCGCCAATACCTGACGGCAGGGCAGATCGATGAGATGCATCTGGCGCTGTCGTCTGTTCTTCTGGGCGAAGGAGAGCATTTGTTTGCTGGGATGAATCTCGCCGAGCTGGGTTTCGTGCCAGAGAAGGCCGTAGCCGGAGAAAACGCAACGCATCTCGTGCTCAGGAAGAAATCGAGATAGAAAGCCAGGAGTTGGTTTGAACCGGAGATGGTATTCGGCTTTAAACTGCAAGGATGGAGCCGACGCTGGTTACAGACCCTGCGCTGAATGATGTTCTGCACGAGCTGATCGACCGCGAACCGATCTTTCACCGTCCCGAGCATGGGACGACGCGCGCCGATTTTGAGAGCATGATGGCGGCCAACTTTTGGGAGGTTGGCGCCTCGGGACGCCGATATAGCCGCGAGTTTGTGCTGGACGAGCTGGACCGACGTCGCGAACGTCCGACCGAGCGCGATCCGTGGGTGACAAGCGATTTCTGGTGCCGCGAGCTTGGCCCGGATGTGTATCTGCTGACTTACACGCTGCTACAGGGCGAGCGGAAGACGAGCCGCGCGACCATCTGGCAGCGCACGGCAGCCGGATGGAAGATTGTTTTTCATCAGGGCACAATTTGCGATTGATGAGTTGAAACGTCTTTTCCGGGGTTAGCACATCTCTATCGGCTGCGCTTGCTTTATCTCAGCTATGGATTGGCTGGGTTGTCTTGCGAGGTCTGGGACGGTTGATCATTGAACTTGCGCCAGCCCTGGAGCTGTTTTGCGTTTTGTTTGTCAGGGGCTTCGCGCAGGTGGTTGTATGCAGCCATTGCCTTATCAGAATCTTCCGTCCGTTTCAGCCTGTAGTGCCGGATTGATGCGCGCCATTCTTGCGTTGCTGTCGAGGTCGTCGGGTTTAAGTTTGGCGGCGTGGTCGAGTGGTGCGACCGCTTCTTCAGGGTGGCCGACTGCGAGTTCTACTGTACCGAGCCAGGTGAGGGCTTCGACGTTGTCGGGATTCAGAGTGGGTTTCTGCGTCAGATCGCTGATGGCTTCCTGCTGACGGTTTTCCTGTGAGAGGAAGATGCCAAGAAACATGTGCGCGGAACTGATTTTGGGATCAAGGCGGATCGCCGGCTTCCGTTGCGGCCAAGAACCAGATCGAGGTGGGCCTCGGCCATCTGGTCCGTTGTGCATGGCGAGCACCCCGCGATGGAATGACGCTTTGACAGGGGTTCCCTGCGCTGATGCAAGGACGGCGGTGGAGATCATAAGGACGAAGCTGACGATGAAGCGAACTATGCCGTGAGACTCAGGGACAAATTTCACAACCGTGCGAACTGCTTGTAGCCAGCGCAAAGCCGCACTGAGCGGAGAGGTAAAAGGGCAGATACGGGGTCGAGTTCTCGCCTCGCTTCCATCTTCACCAAGGTGTATCTTGGATGCCAGGTGGGGCGGAGTTGAATCGATTCGTGAATGGGAAAGCAGCAGTATGCGCACTTGCATGTGCTCTTAGTGTGTCGGCAGGCATGGCACAGGCTCCGGCGTCGGCCCATTCACGCAACAAGCAACCATCAGCGGAACTGGTGCCTGGAAGATTTGTTGATGTCACCAGCGCCAGCGGCGTTCAGTTCACCGGAGTTGCTTCGCACACTTCTAAAAAATATCTAATTGAGACGATGGGATCGGGCGTTGCCGTGTTCGACTCCAACAACGATGGCCTGCTCGACATTTTCTTCGTGAATGGCGCTCCGCTTGCGGACCCGACTCCGAAGGGCACGATTCCAGCAAAGCAGAGCGAGAAGGACTGGAATAGGCTCTACCGCCAGAAGAAGGACGGAACGTTTGAGGATGTCACCGTGCAAGCGGGACTTCAGGGTTCAGGCTACGACATGGGCGTTGCCGTGGGAGATTACGACAACGACGGCTATGAGGACATCTACGTCACCGGATACGGCGGCAACCATCTGTACCACAACAACGGCAACGGCACATTTGCCGATGTGACGAAGCAGTCCGGCACGGGCGGCGGCGGATGGTCAACGAGCGCCGCATGGGTCGATCTGGACAACGATGGGCTGCTCGACCTGGTGGTGTTGCGCTATATGCAGTGGGACTTTGACGACATCTATTGCGGAGAGCATCGTGAGGGCTATCGCGCCTATTGCCACCCGGATGTCTTCAAGCCCATCTCCGCGCTGGTGTATCACAACGACGGCAATGGGCATTTTACCGAGGTGGCACAGAAGATCGGCATGGGTGTGCCGGGCAAGGGGCTGGGGCTGGCGATTGCCGACTTCAATCACGACGGCAAGATGGACGTTGCAGTGGCAAACGACTCGATGGTCGAGTTCCTGTATCAGAACAAGGGGGACGGTACGTTTGAGGAGGCTGGGTTGACCTCAGAGATGGCGGTGGACGGAGATGGGCGGACGTTTGCCGGCATGGGGATCGACGCACAGGACTACAACAACGATGGCTTGCCCGACCTGGTGATTACGGACCTTGCGAATCAGAAGTACGCGCTCTATCGCAACAACGGCGATGACAGCTTCACGTATGACAGCTACGTTTCAGGCATTGCGGGCATTACGTTGCTGCACTCGGGGTGGGGCGTCAGCTTTCTGGACTACGACAACGACGGCTGGAAAGACCTGCTGATCGCACAGGGACATGATCTGGATACGGTGCAACTGAACTATCCCCAACTGCGCTATAAGGAGCCGATGCTGCTGGTCCGTAATACCGGCGAGGGATTTGTCGATGTGTCGCGGCAGTCGGGGAGCGTTTTCGAGGAACCGTGGGTGGCGCGTGGCATGGCCGTCGGCGATCTGTTCAATGATGGGCACGTGGATGCGGTTGTCACCACGAACGGCGGGCCTGCTCACATTCTGCGCAATGAGACCGAAACGAAGAACCACTGGCTGGACATTAATCTGGTCGGACACAAGAGCAATCGGGATGGTATTGGCGCGGAGATTCAACTGACGACGTCGAAGGGAAGCCAGTACTGGACGGTCTCGACGGCGGGAAGCTATCTTTCATCGAACGATAAGCGCGCCCACTTTGGGCTAGGCACGGATGCTGTAGCGAAAGAGATTGTGGTGCGTTGGCCGAGCGGCATCGTCCAGAAAATGGAGAATGTGCGCGGCGACCGCGTTCTGACGATTGACGAGCCAAATCAGTCTTCGTCGGGGGCAGAGGCGCGAGGTAGTAAAAAGTCACACTGAGATGGACAAAGACGCTCGAACAGCGCATTCAGTCCGACCGCAGCATGCTTCAGGAGGAGACGTGAGAGGGAATGGCAGGCTTGGCGTTGAGCAGAGAATGTTCGCACGCGGGTTCGTGCTGGCCGTGCTTCTGCTTATCACCGGCCTCGCCGCGGCGCAGACGAATGAAGGCCAGTTGGCTGGCGACATCGTGGACAATACCGGTGCTCGGGTTGCCAACGCGAGCGTAACAGCGAAGAACGAAGCTACGGGATCCACGTACTACACCATCTCGACCGGTAGTGGAAGCTATCGTTTTCCGTCGATTGTGCTGGGCCGATACACCGTGACGGTGACAGCGGCGGGCTTCCAATCGTCAGTCAGCACGGGCGTGCCTGTTCAGGTGGGGAGCGTGGCGAGCCTGAATGTTCATCTGCGTGTCGGCTCGGCAACGGAGACCATCACCGTGCGCTCGGACACTCCGACGGTTGAAACGCAGTCGTCCGACATTGGCGGCACGGTGACGACACGGCAGATTCTCGATCTGCCGCTGGCGCTGGGCGGAGTCGGTGCGCTGCGTGCGCCAGAAGCTTTTGTCTTTCTGGTTCCCGGCACTACAGGGCCAGGCACGAACAACGACAAGACGGGCATCTTCGCCTCCAAGCTGGGCGGTGGCCAGGACTTCGGCAACGAGGTGCTGCTGGACGGCGCCAGCCAGACTCGTTCAGAGAACGGTTCGTCGTTCGATGAGGAATCGCCTTCGGTCGAGGCCATCTCGGAGTTTAAGGTGACGACGTCTACGCCGGCGGCGGAGTTCGGACGTACCACCGGAGGTATCGAAAACTTCGTGACAAAAAGCGGGACCAACAGCTTTCATGGCGCAGCGTTCGATATTTTCCGCAACGAAGATCTGAACGCCAATACGTGGTTCAACAACGGGTATAAGGCGTATCACCAGTTGCAGAACGATGGGCAGGAGGCGCTCTTCAATCGCGGCAACGATAAGAAGAATGATTACGGAGCAAGTCTGGGTGGACCAGTCTTCGTCCCGCGCGTCTACAGCGGCAAAGACAGGAGCTTCTTCTTTTTCTCGTGGGAGCAATTCAGGCAGAAACTGGGAGGGCAGGCAACGAGCACGGTGCCCACGGTGGCGGAACGCGGCGGGGATTTCTCCGACCGCCTGATCGGCGGCCCGACGCCGTACACGAATCCGTGCGATGGGACGCAGATACTGAATGGACAGATCTTCGATCCGGCCACAGAGCACGTTGCGAACGGGACACTCTGCCGGACGGCGTTCCCGGGCAACAAGATTCCCACGGGCCGCTTTACGACGGTGGCGAAGAACATTGCGGCGTATTATCCAGCGCCGACGAACGGTGCGCTGGTGAACAATTACACGTTGGTGTCATCCTCGACGGTGGTGAACACGACCTATACGATTCGCCTCGATGAGGTGATCAACGACAGTAACAAGATCTATGGATCGTACAGCTCGCGCGAAAATACTCACAACAACCCAGCCAACCTGACGCTGCCCTCGCCGGTCGATCCCATCACGCAGATACAAGACTTCACCACGCACTTTGGGCGCGGATGCTGGGACCATATCTTTTCTCCGCGCATGTTGAACCATCTCAATCTCGGCTTCAACAGAAGCAATTCGATCAACAGCTCGGTGGCGGCGAGGACGGGCATCGACTTTGCCAAGCAGCTTGGCATTGGCAATATCCAGACGGGATTTCCGCGGATTAATGTCGATGGCTATATCCCGTTGAGCAAGAACCAGTCGAACGATAGCATCGATAACGGCGTGAGGGTGAATGATTCGGTGAGCTATCAGCATGGGCGGCACAACTTCAAGATGGGCGTGGATTACCGCTATCAGCAGTACTCGGCGATCGCCAGGGACGGCATGAATGGGGCGTTCTACTTCACCGCAGACCAGACGAAGGTGTCGAAGACCGGCGGCAATGCGGGCACAGGGAACGGCTATGCGAGTCTTCTGCTGGGTGCGGTCTATGCCGGCGGAGCCAACATTCCTTTTCACCAGGCGCGCTGGATCTCCAGCTACTGGGCAGGTTTTGTGCAGGATGACTTCAAGGTAACTAACTCGCTGGTGCTCAATCTGGGAGTTCGCTACAGCGTGGACCAGCCCCGCCGCGAGGCGGACAACGACACCTCGAACTTCAGCACGACGGCAATTGATCCGAAGAGCGGCACACCGGGTGCGCTTGTCTTTGCATCGAACTGCGGCGGCTGCAACAAGCGGTGGGCCGACACCTGGTACAAAGACATCGCACCTCGCATCGGGTTTGCGTATGCGCCTGCGTGGTGGAACGGCAAGCTGGCGGTTCGCGGAGGATTCGCCACGCTTTACGCGCCTTTACAGTACAGCGACTTTGGCGCGGATATGCGCACGGGCTATACCGCAATGGTCGCCTTTTTCTCGAATGGGTTCGACCCGGCATTTCAGATCGACAGCGGCCTGCCTGCGTATAAGGCGGGGATCAATCTCGATCCCGGGCAGCTCGACAGCGGCAACGCCAGCAGCCCGAATGACGTCGGCAGCTTCATCAAACCTGCGTATGGACGGCCCGGCCAGGTCAACCAGTGGAACATCGGGGTGCAGCAAGAGGTGGCGAAGGACCTGATTGTCGGCATCGGCTATCTGGGCTCGTCGGGGGCGCACCTGAAGTCGCAGGAAGAGAACATCAACAACATTGCGAAGTCGAACTTTGCGCTGGGCGATATTCTGAGGCGTGCGTACAGCGTCAGTGCTCCAGTTGCGCCTGGCTCGAAGCTGCCCTATGCGAAGTTCAATTCGGGTGCTCCCTACCAGCAATCGCTGCGGCCGTTTCCGCAATACGGCTCCATTGCAACGGACTGTTGTTTGCAAAATGTAGGCCACTCCAGCTACGAGGCGCTGATCGCCTCGGTCGAGCGTCGGTTTTCGCAGGGGCTCAATCTACAGGCGTCGTACACATGGGCCAAGACTATTACCAACGCCGATTCCATCATCAATTTCACGAATGGCGTTGCGCAGGAACAGGATCCGTTCGATTCCAAAAGCCAAAAGTCTATCTCGAACCAGGACATCCCGCACACGTTTGTCGTGAGCTATATCTACGAGTTGCCTTTCGGCAGGAACCGTAGGTTTTTGAACTCCGGCAATCGATTCCTTATCGCACTGATCAGCGGCTTTCGCATTGGCGGCGTACAGCGGTACATGTCGGGCGAGCCGACATCATTTGGGTGCGCCACGAGCATACCGGGCTGGGACAACTGTATCGACTTCACCCGCGTGCCCGGGTCGCACTTCGAGAGCGCGGCGCGCCGCTCGGGCAGGCTCGATCCGTTCCGTATCTTGAAAAATAATGGAACAGTCCCCGGGCCTGATCCAAACGTGGACAGCGAGTTCAATGGAGTGCTCAGCACGGATAGCCCAGGCTATAACGCGCTACAGTCGTCGCCAGCCTTCTTTGACCAGAACCAGGCATCGAACCGCATCCATCACGCCATACATGCGGGCCCTGACAAGTGCGCGGACTGTGATAACGGAGGCTTTGCGTTTGGAGACATACCTCGCGTCACCGGCGAGGTGCGGAATTATCCGTATATCAATGAAGATTTCAGCGTGATCAAAGAGACATCGATCAGCGAATCTTCGAGCCTGGTCCTGAAGTTGGAGCTGCTCAACGCCATCAACCGCCATGTCTTTGCCACGCCGGACCTGAATCCGGGGGACCAGTCCTTCGGGGTTCTGGTGTCCACGATCGATGCTCCGCGCAACGTGCAGATTACGGCGCGGTTCCAGTTCTAGTTTCTATATAGGTGCAGCCCGGCGCAGACCGATGCGAGATGCAGAGGGGCTTAGGAAGCAGAGCGTGTTAGAGGGGGGCTTGCTGAGGAAGTTTGGCAGGGCTTGATAGAGGTTCTGGCTGCGGTGGTTGAAGCGAAACTCTGTTTCTTTCAGGCGCAGATAGAAGGTGGGTTTGGAGATGCCGCAGAACTTGGTCAATCCTTTGAGTTCCGAAAAGAAGGTCTTCGCTCGACCAGGATGCTAGACACCGTCAGAGAGGTTTGGATCGAGCGCTATTATGCTGAGGGCCATTTCCAGTTCCTGATCTCGGGCTTGTCCTGGCCCTCTGTGTATGCGTAGTGAATGCTCTCGATGATCTGTCCTTTGAGCCACTCCTTGAGTTGAGCGCCTGGTCCCTGTAGCTTCGGAACGCGGTCTATGATGTCGATGGCCAAATTAAAACGATCGACCTGGTTGCGGATTGCCAATTCTAGTGGTGTGTTGATGTTGCCTTTCTCCTTGTACCCACGAACATGAATATTCGCATGGTTCGTTCTGCGATATGTGAACTTGTGAATTAGCCATGGATACCCATGGAAGTTGAAGATGACCGGCTTGTCCTGGGTGAAGAGAGAATCGAAGTCGCGATCGGAGAGTCCGTGCGAATGCTCAGTGTCCGGCTGTAGGCGATATAGATCGACAACATTGACGAAACGAATTTTTAGATCTGGCATGTGCTTCCGAAGGATAGCAACGGCAGCCAGAGCCTCCTGGGTCAGAATATCGCCCGCACTTGCGACGACAACGTCCGGCTCCAACCCAGCGTCGTTGCTGGCCCACTCCCAAATGCCGATACCCTTTGTGCAATGAATAATTGCAGCCTCCATATCGAGATAGACAAGGTGTGGTTGCTTGTCTGAAACAATCACATTTACGTAGTTTTCGCTGCGCAAACAGTGATCCGCCACACTGAGAAGACAGTTTGCATCGGGAGGGAGGTAGATACGGGTGATATCTGCGCTCTTGTTGCTGACTACATCCAGGAAGCCGGGATCCTCATGCGTGAAGCCGTTATGATCCTGCCGCCAGACGAGTGAGGTAATCAGAAGGTTGAGCGATGAGATTGGAGCCCGCCAATCGAGTTCGAGTTTCGACTTTTCCAGCCACTTTGCATGCTGGTTGTACATTGAGTCGATAATGTGAACGAACGCTTCATAGGTATTCAAGAGCCCGTGGCGGCCTGTCAGAATATAGCCCTCGAGCCAACCTTCAAGCGTGTGCTCGCTGAGCATCTCCATCACGCGTCCGTCGGGAGCGATCTGCGTGCCGTCAGCATCCTCCGGTTTAATGGTCGCTAGCCAAGTCTTGAGAGTTGTCTCATAGACGTCCTGTAGACGGTTCGATGCATTTTCGTCCGGGCTGAAGAGCCGGAAGTTCGTCATGTTGCGACGCATTAAATCGCGTAAAAACATGCCTAGAGTTTCGGTAGGTGAAATCTCCTTCGTCCCCGGATGATCGGTTGCTATGGCATAGTCGCAAAAGTCTGGAAGATCGAGTGCCTTTTTCAGCTTGCCGCCGTTTGCATGAAGATTGGCACTCATGCGACGGTCACCGATGGGAGCAAGCTCCTTCAGTTCGGAAACAAGTGAACCGCGCTCGTCGAAGAGTTCCTCCGGCCGATAACTGCGCATCCACTGCTCGACGATCCTCAGATGCTCCGGATTAGATTTCACGCCTAACACCGGAACCTGATGTGAGCGCCAGAAGTCTTCGACCTTGTGTCCATCAACCTCCTTTGGTCCCGTCCATCCTTTAGGGGTGCGCAGGATGATCATCGGCCAGCGCGGACGCTCTGGCTTGCCTGTCTTCCTCGCCTTCTCTTGAATGGAGCGAATCTGCAGGACACAATCCTCGACGGCGGCGGCCATCTTCTGGTGCATCAACTCTGGATCGTCACCCTCGACGAGGTGAGGCATCCAACCGTAGCCTCTGAAAAGCTCCTCAAGTTCTTCTGAAGAAATCCGTGCCAGAATAGTGGGGTTGTTGATCTTATAGCCATTCAAATGCAGGATTGGCAGCACGGCGCCATCGCGGATAGGGTTGAGAAATTTATTGGAATGCCAGGAAGTTGCGAGGGGACCGGTCTCGGCCTCGCCGTCTCCAACCACAACATTCACGATCAGGTCAGGGTTATCGAAGGCTGCGCCGAACGCGTGCGATAGGCTATAGCCCAGTTCGCCGCCTTCATGAATTGACCCTGGAACCTCAGGGGTGCAATGGCTTCCAAGCTGTCCTGGAAAAGAAAAGGCGCGGAAGAGCTTTAGCAGGCCTTCTTCGTTCTGGCTTTTTTCAGGATAGACCTCCGAATAGGTCCCTTCCAGATAGCAGTTTGAAATCATAGCCGGTGCTCCATGGCCTGGGCCTGAGATATAGATCATATTCAGGTCATACTTGCGGATCACGCGATTGAGGTGAACCCACGCAAAGCTCTGGCCCGGATCAGAGCCCCAGTGCCCAAGCAGCCGATTCTTGAAGTGTTGAGGTTGCAGTGGCTCTTTGAGCAGAGGATTGTCGCGAAGATAGATCATTCCTGCACAGAGATAGTTACAGGCACGCCAGTACGCGTCCATCCTCTGAAGTTCCTGTGCGCTCAAGGGCTGATCGCCAACTGCCGATGGTGAATCACTGTCCCGTAGCAATGCCATACTAGTTACGCTCCTGTATTGGGATTGCCCATCTCACGATATAGCTGAACTATCCTTATGAGGATGCTAACCGGAAAATCGATAGTTAACCTTGGCATACTTCGTCTAGATGACTTGTGACGACTGTCACAATAAACAGAAAGCGCATTCTGCAACCTAAGTAAATAAAGACTTTGAGGATCTCCCAGATATCTAAAAGCTCCAGGAAAGCAGGTCTCCGTCGTGCCTGATTCAGTCATTCTGGTCATCAACACAGGATCTTCCTCGCTCAAGCTTGGACTCTATGCCGAGAGAAACGGCGAGGAGCAGCTTCTTCTTAGTGGACTGGCAGATGGTATTGGGCGGAGCGAAGGTAAACTTCAATTGCAAGAAGCGAATGGACGAACGCTCCAGTCCGAAAGCCGTCCGCTCGCAACACAGCAGGATGCGTTCCGCGAAGCAATACGCTGGATTGCAGAATCATTTCAGGGAAAACTCTGCGCAGTCGGACACCGTGTCGTGCATGGCGGGCCTCGTCTGCTCGCTCATCAGCGGATCTCGCCCGCAGTTCTCCAGGAGCTGCGCGCATGCGCCCATTTCGCACCACTCCACATTCCTACGGCGCTCGCGCTTATCGAAGAGGCGGAGCGAGCCTATCCGGGAGTTCCACAGTTTGCCTGCTTCGACACCGCTTTCCATAACACCATGTCGGAGACTGCGACTCGATTTGCTCTTCCGATAGAGCTATTCAATGAGGGTATTCGGCGCTATGGCTTTCATGGTCTTTCCTATGAATCCATCATCTACCAGCTTGGACCGGATCTTCCGGATCGGACCGTCATCGCTCACCTGGGAAATGGAGCGAGTCTTGCTGCCATCAAGAGAGGCCAGTCCGTCGATACGACGATGGGCCTCACCCCAACGGGCGGAATTCCTATGGCGACCCGTAGCGGCGATCTTGACCCTGGCGTGCTTCTCTATCTCTTACGAGCGAAGCACGTGAACGCAGATTCGCTCGAAACGCTACTGAATCACGATGCTGGCCTGAAAGCACTCTCGGGCGGCAGGTCAGACATGCGCGACCTTGAAGCCGCAGCCAATGGAGGGGATCAAGCGGCGCAACTGGCCATCGAAATATTCTGCACTGCCATTCGGAAAACGGTCGCTGCATACGCGGCTGTACTTGGAGGACTGGATATGCTTGTATTTGCCGGAGGGATTGGCGAGCATAGCTGCCGCGTGCGGCACGATGTTTGCCAGGGTCTCGACTTCCTCGGCATGACCGTTGATGATCTTGGCAATCAATCGCACCGTAGGATGATCTCGACGCAGGAAAGTAGGGTTAGGGTCTGCATTGTCGCCAGTGAAGAAGACCGCATGATCGCCCGTCATGGTCGTGCGATCATGCGGGATACTGGCGTTGGAGGTTACCACTGACGCAATTGATGCACTCTGTATCGTTCCGGAGCTGCAACCTGCCGTTAGGCTAAGTGGCTGCGGACTACGAGAACACTGCATCTTAGATTGCGGATTATATGTGACAGCGTTGACCAGGGAAGATGATCAGACAAGGCTGCTCGATGCCGCAGTCCAACAATCACCATGCTGGCTAGCTCTGACTTTGCGACGTCGAGGATGACCTGAGCGGGCGCACCATATTCAACTCTGATCTTGGGTACACAGAAAAAATCCGCATGGGCGGGCAGTAACTGCTGAAGTTTCTGACGCAGGCTGTTTTCGAGGACTTCGGAATCCAGACCCGGAATACGGGGAATGTTCTCAACTACGTGAAGTAGCGTAAGTTGACTATCGATGTGTTGGGCGAGCGCTGTGGCATACTGTGCTGGCCGAAGTCCGGTCGTTTCAAGATCAGTAGCAAGCAGGATGGAGCGAAATGGATGGTGCTCCGCATAACAGTTTGGCCCCGTGACGAGTACAGGGCATGAAGCTTTGCGTAGTATGGCCTCTGCCACTGATCCGAGCGCCAATCGCTCAATTCCGGAGGCGCCGTGCGAACCGACGACAATCAAATCAACCTTTTCGTTGTTGGCAACCTGTTCGATCAGTTCTACGGCTCCTGCGTACGCTACAGTTGTCTTTGTTCTCAGTCGATGCAGTCCTGGCTCATGGGAGATAAACTCCTTCATGTTCTCTCTCGCTCGATCGAGTGTCCCTTGGAAGACCTCCGGCGATACTGGGAAGGCCTCGGGGTTATCCACATATGGTGGAACCGCGTTGACGAGAAAGACCTCCGAATCGCAACGTTGGCCGATCGCGACAGCTGCTGCGAGTGCCTGGGTGGCCGGTTTAGAGAAGTCCGTTCCAACCAGAATTTTTGAAAAGCGAACATTGCTCGTGGCGAGGTGAACGTCTTGATGATTGTGGGTGTGGTTTTCTATGGATCCGGCGACAGAAAGCATGGTGCACCTCTTGGGCTACGTTGTAGGGCGAAAGCTGAAGCCAAACACAGCTTAGTTGTGTCCCTCAAGAAACGCAGTGATACGGATCACAATCGAATCATCGGAGAAGCAAAATGCCCGGTTCTGACGATCGGTTCATGACAGCGGTCTTTCGTCGAATGAGTCCCCGTTTGCGAAGAGTTACCGTTCCGGAATAAGAAAACGGCGTTTAACTCTGAAACTATCAGGTAGATCCACTTTGACATTCGAGCCCAATGCCCATCTAGTGTATCCAGATGAGAGGAATAAGGCCGAGAGCTGCAAACACCAGCAGAAGACGTAGACTCTATAGCCCGGTCTCGCGATTAGCAAATCCAAAAGCATAAATCCCTTGACTATGTTATTGCTGACGGTAGCAATGAGCATCCCGGCTGCTGCCAGCGATAATGTTGCGAGCGTTCTGGTGTCTTGGGTGAGGCTTAGTACGAATGGATATACATCAGTGAAACCCATGATCGCGGCAAGACCAAACACACCGCTTGTTAATCTTCCGCCTGCAAGAAATGTTACCTTTTTCGCACCGAGGCGGGTCGCCCAAGTTTCCTTTCAGGAATGGGCCGACGACGGAAAACTGCGTCAACCCGTTTTTCTCGGGCTGCGCAACGACAAGGTTCCAGAAGACGTGCTCTTGCCGGAGGTTTGAATGAGAAGAATAAAGACTCTGCGTCCAGCTTCCGAGAGCCCCGCGGTTGTCATTTCACATCCGGAAAAGGTGTACTGGCCCGAGGAAGGTTATACAAAGCTGGATCTCGCCAACTTCTATGTGACGATCTTCCCCAAACTGTCTCCCTATGTGAACGACCGCATACTTTCCCTTGAGCGAT